>NZ_JBZGBY010000004.1:0-230728 GCF_059159975.1 Cellulosimicrobium sp. BMG9.22
GTCGGGGTGGGTGGGGGCGCCGCGTCTACCATCCGCGCCGCTCGTTCCTCGCGTCGCTCCCGCCAGGCCCGTCCACGACGCGGCGCCCCCACCCACCCCGCCCGACGTCGTCCCACCCCGGTCTTCGCTCACCTCGGGCGACCGCCCAGGTCTGGGCCGAGCGGCGGGCGGGCGGGCTCACCTAAGCGCACCTGCCGAGCCGGGCCCACCGCCCGGCCTGGGTAGGCACCCGGCCCACGGGCACCCGATCCGCACCATTCTGCGTGCCCCGGCCCCGGCCCCGGGCCACCGGGTCCCGCCACGAGGCAAGCGCCGTCGCCCAACCAGAGCTCGAATCCGGCCGACCAGGCCGCTGCCTCAACGGACCAGGGCTCTACCTCGGCCGACCAGGGCTCTACCTCGGCCGACCAGGGCTCTACCTCGGCCGACCAGGGCTCTACCTCGGCCGACCGGGGTGCTACCTCGGCGCGACTCGGGGCGCTGCGCGTGGCGAGTCGACGGCTGAGCGGGTGGGGCGGCGTCGGATGCGAAGGGCGTCAAGCCGCGCTCGCAAACTCCCGCCCGAACGACCAGGGTGACGGCGCGGCAGCCCGAGCACCGACGCCGCCCCGCACGCGGACCCGACCACGGACCAGGGTTCGACCTCGCGCGACCGGGTTCTTCCTCGGTCGTGGGGTCAGCAGTGGACCGCGCCGAGGTCGGCGAAGACGTCGCTGTTGAGGCGGAACGCGAGCTTGGCCTCGGTGACGGTCTCGTCGACCTGGGCGGGTGTGAGGGCGAGGGCGTCGAGGCTCTCGCGGTAGACGTCCTTGAACGGCTTGGACCTCGGGATCTCCGCGAACGTGTAGAACGCGAGGCCGTCGTCGGCGAGCCCGTAGTGCCGCTCGAGCATGCGCTTGATGATCTGGCCGCCGGAGAGGTCGCCGAGGTAGCGGGTGTAGGCGTGCGCGGCGTAGGCGGGCAGCGACGTGCCGACCTGGCGCAGGCGGGCGACGTAGCGCTCGGTCGCCGGGCGGATCGTGATCCGCTCGGCCCAGTCGGCGCCGACGAGGAACGCGAGGTCCTTCTCGATCTCGGGCGTGCGCGTGAGCTCGTCGAACACGAGGGTCGAGCCCTGCGCGTCGCTGCGGACCGCGGCGCTCGCGTCCTCGAGCGCGCCGTAGACGGCCCACTGCTGCGCGGCGAGGTCGGCGTAGGCCGCGACGTCGAGCCGGCCGGACATGAGCCTCTCGACGAAGCCGGAGCTCTCGGCCTGCTCGTGCTCCGGGCGCGTGCCCTCGCGCAGCCGCAGCGAGAGCGGAGTCGGCCGGTCGGTGGTGGCGAGGTCGGGCGTCAGTGCAGTCACGCGGGCTCCTGCGAGGGTCGGGTCGCTGGCGGCACCGTCCTGACGAAGTGTCATGACGAAGCGTCAGGAACTCTAGCGCAGCAGGTGAGGCATGCCTATGCTCGCGCCGGGTCGACGTCCTCGGGGTTCGGCAGGCCGGCGACGAACCGGAAGCCGACGATCGCCACGATGGTGCCGAGGCCGCCGCCCACGACGAGCGGCGTCGTCAGGTCGACGCGGGCGAGGAGGCCGCCGAGGAACGACCCGAGCGGCATGGCGCCCCACAGGAGCGTGCGCCAGGTCCCGTGGACGCGGCCCAGGAGCCGGCCGGGGATCATCGCCTGGCGCAGCGACATGATGAGGACGTTCCATACGGTGACCCCGCCGAAGCCCACGGCGAGCAGGACGGCTGCGACCCCGACGGCGCCCCGCGGCAGCAGCGGGACGACACCGAGGAGCACGAGGGCCATGGGCGTGACGACGTTCGCGACGGCGATCGTCCGCCCCGTGCCGAACCGCTCCTTGGCCGGGTTGGCGACACCCGCGGCGACGAGCGCCCCGAGCGCGCCGACGAGCATGAACGTCCCGTACCAGGCCTCGGGGACGCCGAGCACGTCGAGCACGTAGAGGACCGTGGTCGCCGTCGCGGCGGAGAAGCACAGCCCGACGAGGATCGACAGGATCCACAGCGGGCGGAGCGTCGGGTGCGCCCAGAGGTACCGGAAGCCGTCCCCGAGCTGGCGGTACCAGGCCGGCTTCGCCTCGCCGGCGCCGTCGGCGGACGGCGTCCGGTGGTCGCCAGCCGCAGCGGCGGGCAGGAAGAACGCCAGAGCGAAGGCCACCGCGTACGTCAGCGCTCCCACTCCCAGCGGCGCGACGACGGCCACCGCGAACAGTGCCGACGTCAGGGGTGCCGCGAGGAAGTTCTGCACCGTGATCTCGCCCGCCTCGATGCGCGAGTTCGCGCGCGGGAGGTCCACGGGCCGCACGATCGACGGGAGCACGGCCCGGATCGCGCCGTCGTACACGGTCTCGAACGCGCCGTAGAGGAACACGACGGCGTAGAGCCACCAGATCGTCAGTGCGTCCGTCGCGGCGAGGACGACCAGCCCGACGGCGAGCACGGTCCGCGCGCCGTTCGCGAGCGCGAGCGCGTGCCGTCGGTCGATGCGGTCGAGCAGGACGCCGGCCGGGATGGCGAAGAAGAGCCACGGGAGCAGCGAGACGGCGGCGATGCCGGAGACGAGCAGGGGGTCGTCCGAGAGTCGGGCCGCGAGCAGCGGGGCGGCGACCCGCGCGATGCCGTCGCCGAGACTGGAGCTGAGGTTGGCCGTGAAGACGTTGCGGAACGCGGGCCCCAGGCCGGCGGCCGTGGGCGCGTCGGCAAGGGTCCGGCGTCGGGCGGGCATGGTCCGAGGCTAGGTGACGGGTGCCTCGGTCACCGACGGGATTCCCGGGGTTCTGCCGCGGGGAGAAGCACCCGAGCGGCCCGCGCGGAGGCTAGCGGACGGAGAGGGCGGGCGCGTCGACGTCGGCACCGACGGCGCGCAGGATGAACGCCTCGGTCGCCGAGATCGCCTGCGCCCGCGCCTCGGGGTCGTCGGGGACGAAGCGCCCGGAGAGGCACGCGTTGACGAGCTGGACGGTGGTGTCGATGTCCTGCGCGGGGAACTCTCCGGCGTCGATGCCGGAGCGCACGATGCGCCGCAGGATCGCCTCGACGAGCTCGGCGTGCTCGCGCAGGCGCTGTCGCGTCGTGCGCGAGAGCACGGTGCGCAGGTCCGGCCCCGGCGCGAGGTGGAAGATGCGCTTGAGCTGCGCCTGCTGCCGGATGTAGGTGCGCAGCTGCTCGACCGGGTCGTCCACGTCGTCGAGCGCCCGCTCGAGCGTCCCGACGTACTGCTCCGTCTCGTGCGTGATGAACCCGAGGAGCAGCGCCTCCTTGTCGGGGAAGTGGTTGTACACCGCGGTGCGGCCGACGCTCGCAGCGGCGGCGATGTCGGCGAGCGAGATGGCGTCGAAGCCGCGGTCCATCATGAGGGTCGAGAGCGCCGCGAAGAGCTTCTGCCGGGTCTGGGCGCGGTGCTCGTGGAGGGACCCTCCGATGATCTTGGGCATGCTGACATGATAGGCAGCGCGTGTCAGAACGCTAATCGCCGTCCTCTGGCACACTGCGGCGCATGGACAACACCGCCTCGTCCGAGGGTGCCGCCGTCCCGCCGCCCGACCCGGCGTTCCCGCCCCTCCCCGCCGACACCAAGGACTGGACGTGGGTCATGGAGCGCCCGTGCCCGGAGTGCGGGTTCGCCTCGGCCGGCGTGACTCCGGACCAGGTCGGGCCCGCGGTGCGCGACGCGGTCCCCCGCTACGGGGCGGCCCTCGAACGCGACGACGTCCGCGACCGGCCCGACGCGACCACCTGGTCGGTCCTCGAGTACGCCGCGCACGTGCGCGACGTCTTCTCGATCTTCGACGTGCGCCTGCAGTCGATGGTCGAGGGTGACGACCCGCAGTTCGCGAACTGGGACCAGGACGCCACCGCGGTCGAGCAGGACTACGCGCACCAGGACCCGGCCGTCGTGGCGCGCGAGCTGGAGATCGCGGGCGACCGCGTCGCGGGCCGCTTCGACGCGCTCGTCCCGGACCAGTGGGAGCGCCCCGGCCGCCGGTCGAACGGGTCGGTGTTCACGGTGCGCACGCTCGGGCAGTACTTCCTGCACGACGTCGTCCACCACCTGCACGACGTGCGGGCCTGAGCGCGGGCGGCCGGAAAGTCGACCCGGCATCGTGACCTCCTCGTAACATCCCGGCATTCCGGACCAACTACGCTCCGGGCATGGACCCCAACGTCGCCGGTCTCGTGCCCGAGGCGCACGCCGGTGCCCATCTCCTTGCGCTGCCGCGGTCGCGCGGCACGGCGCGCACGCCCGTCGACGCGCTGGCGCGGGCGTGGTTCCCGGACGCCGCGTGGGTGACCCCTCCGGGCGGCGGTGCGGCCCGGCCCATGGTCGGGGCGCGCTTCCGGGGCGTGGTGCGCGACGACGTCGTGCCGCCCGGGGAGCTGCGGCTCACCGAGGGCGCACGGGCCGTCGGGCCGTTCCCGCTGACGGCGCCGCAGACCCAGGCGCTCGACCTCGCGAGCGGTGCCGCCGAGGTCTTCGCGCTGCACGTCGACGACCCGGCGCCGCGTGGCGGACCCGTCGCCGTCCCTGACGACCGCGACGGGCTCACCCGTGCCTTCCCCGCCGGGCTGCCTCAGGGGACCGAGCTCCAGGTCCTCGGGTGGGCCGTCGCGGCTTCGCGCCGCGTGGGCGGCGCGCTCGTCGCGGACGGCCACGTCCTCACTCCCGACCCGGCAGGCGGGGTCGACCTCGACCTCTACAGCGCGCAGGTCCTGACGCCCGACGACGCGCTCGGGGTCCTGCGGACGGTCGTCCCCGGCGCGCGCATCGAGACGGTCGACACCCAGGAGGGCGGTCCGGCGGGCTTCGCCCTCGCGGGGGACACCCCGTACGACGGCGGGGCGCGGCTGGCGATGCGCCGCGTGGTGGAGGTGCCGCTCGCGCTGGGCGCTCTGGACTGGCGCGAGTACGGACCGTACGCCTATCACGTGTCGTGGCTGCCGCCGGACCCCGACGAGCTCGGCGTCGAACGGCCGTCGGGCCTGCACCTCATCGCGCGCTCGCGAGTACGGGTCCTCGTCGCGCGCCTCGCGGCGATGCTGCAGGGCCGGCTCGGCGGGACGCTCGTCGACGACGGCGGGTTCGTGCTGCGAGACCTCGACCTCGACGAACGGCTGACACCCGCTGCGACGCCCACGTCGCAGTTCTGGGTCTGACCCTCGCGTGCGCACTCGCTGCGCCGCGATGCTGAACGGCGGGTGTCGGGCGCGCGGACTGTCCACAGAAGTGATCCACAGGGCTGTGGGCCGCGTGGGAATCCCGCGGGGCCGCCTGTGGATGAACCTGTGGCCTTCGGTGCGCGGCAAATGACATGGGTCGGAACCCTTGCAGACCCCGGTGACGAGGACTACAAACTTCCTAACGGCCCGGACGGGCGCACACGGACGACGGCGTTCCGGAACGCAGCACAGGGGTCCACGGGCTCCCACCCGGACCGCACGTCGCACCGCTGGGTGCACGCGAGGGCACGGCTGACCGGAGAACGGTGGACGACCCGCGGCCCCTGCCGCGGGCTGCGCGCGACGGCGCAGGTTCCGACCGGACCCGGAAGGCCGACCGCGATCGGCGCCACCGCCCGGCCACCGGGGGACACCCTCCCGGGGGTCGGCTGCGGCGACGTCGGGCCGCCACGTCGCGAGCGGCGCCCCGACGGGCCACCTGGCCCGACCGCCCCGGGGTCGCGGACACGGCGAGGCCCCTCGGAATCCTGCTCCGAGGGGCCTCGCTGCCATTGTCCCGCCGCGGCCGTCGGCGGACGAGGGTCTGGCGCGCCTACGCTCGTCCCATGAGCAACCTCGAGACCCGGCCCGAGGAGCGCGTGTGCTCCGCGGGCGTCCCGGACGCCGTGGTGGGTGACGTGTCAGCAGCCGGGTCGGCGAGCCCGACCGTCGAGATCCTCGAGCACCGCGACGTCCCCCTCGGCGGCACCCGCGCGATGCGCGTCCGCCGCACGATCCCGCAGCGGGCGCGCTCGCTCGTCGGAGCGTGGTGCTTCCTCGACCACTACGGCCCCGACCCGCTGCCCGCGATCGGCGACGGCACGGACGGCATGCAGGTCCCGCCCCACCCGCACACCGGCCTGCAGACGGTCACTTGGCTCTTCGCCGGCGAGATCCTGCACCGGGACTCGGTCGGTTCGCTGCAGACCGTCCGCCCGGGCGAGCTCAACCTCATGACGGCCGGGCACGGCATCTCCCACTCCGAGGAGTCGCCGCAGGGGGTGCGCCCGCCCGTGCTGCACGGCGTCCAGCTCTGGGTCGCGCTGCCGGGCGACCGCCTCGCCGACCCGCCCGCGTTCGAGCACCACGCCGACCTTCCCGTGGTGACCGCCGACGGCGCGCGCGTGCAGGTCTTCCTCGGCGCGCTGCGCGTGGGTGGGGCCGAGCTCCGTTCGCCGGCGACCACGTTCACGCCTCTCGTCGGCGCCCAGGTCGACCTCGAGCCCGGGGCGCGCGTGGTGCTCGACGTGGACCCGGCGTTCGAGCACGGCCTGCTGGTGGACGACGGCGTGGTGCTCCTCGAGGGGGAGGCCGTGCCGCCGTCGTCCCTCGGGTACGTCGCGCCGGGGCGCGCGACGCTCACGGTCGAGGCCGGTCCGGACGGCCCAGCGCGGGTCGTGCTCGTGGGCGGTGAGCCGTTCGGTGAGGACATCGTCATGTGGTGGAACTTCGTCGGCCGCTCGCACGACGACGTCGCGCGCGCCCGCGAGGAGTGGCAGGCGCAGCTCGCGGTGACGGGGGGCGACGGTCCGAATCACGGCGGCACGCGGTACGCCGAGGGCGCTCGCGAGGGGCGCTACGGCGAGGTCGCCGGGTACGACGGCGGGCCGCTCCCCGCCCCGACCCTTCCGGACGTCCGCCTGCGCCCCCGCACCCGTCCCGCGAGGTAGTACCGCAGTCCCGCGAGGTAGTGCTGCAGTTCCTGAGAGAACGTGCAGCGGCGAACCCTGGTACTACTTCGGCGGAACTCGGTACTCCCTCGGCGTGTCAGTAGACTGCCGCGCATGGCCAAGAACTCCACGCCCGACTTCGTGCTGCGCCCGTTCGAGGGACTCCCCGGCGAGACCGACTGGGTCGCGATGCGCGAGGTCGTCCCCTCGGCCAGCGCGACCGCCCGCACGACGGCGGAGCACGGCGCGCGCGACGTCCTCGTCGTCACGGTCCTGCCCGCGGGCTGGGCGGCGCTGCACCGCCAGGACGGCACGATCCTCCTCGCCGTCCAGACCCTCGCCGGCTCGGGCGACACGAGCCGCGACCTCGCCGCGGCGCTGCTCGAGGCGATCGACGCGGAGCCCGGCACGTCGATCGAGACGAGCGCGCTGCCCGACGCCGGCCCGCGCCTGCAGGACGTGCTCGACCCGTCGGTCCCCTTCGAGGTCACGGTGCACGAGGACTTCTCGTTCTGGCTCGACCCGTCCGCGGAGATCACGCCCGACCTGCGCGAGTCCCTCGACCAGGCCGCCGAGTCGATGGTCCCGACCGTCAAGCTCGACGCCGTCGGGTCGGCCTACTGGTGCCGCATGTCGCGGGAGTTCCTGCGCTGGGCGCGGCCCGAGCCGGAGGACGTGCTCATCGACGCGATCTCGCGCCTGCACGCGCGGCGCGAGTCCGGCCTCGCGGGCGGCAAGTTCGTCGGCGCGTTCCGCTCGAGCGGTCTGCTGGTCCCCGTCTGGGAGCTGCCGCGCGGCACGGAGGCCGACGAGCTCGAGGGTCCGGTCGCGGAGCTCGACGCGCGGCTCACGGAGGCGGCCGCCGTCACCGAGCCCCTCGACGCGAACGAGCGCCGTGCCCGTGCCGGCATCGTGTCGCGCCAGGTCACGCTCCGCTGACGGTCGGCCTGTCGACGGACGCCACCGTCGAGTAGGATCCGGACGACCCGGGTACGCAGCCCGGTCGTCCTGCAGAGGTCCTGGGCGGATCTCTGGGGATTCGACGGCGAAACTGCGGCCAACTCTTTGCACTACTAGGCTGGGCAGCGTGAACGCGGACCATCGGTCGACTGAGACTGGGAACAACCCTGGGCGGGCGACGAGCGCGCCGTCGCCGACGTACCTCTCGGCGTCCGGGACGCGCGCCAGGACGCCGCGACCCGTCCTCGGCGACGGACGGTCCGGCCGCGCCGTGCGCCAGCGCGTCGCCGTGATCATCCCCGCGAAGGACGAGTCCCGGCGGATCGCCGCGACCGTGCGCGCGGCCAAGGCGATCCCGCACGTCGACCTCGTGCTCGTCGTCGACGACGGCAGCGAGGACGACACCCAGCACGTCGCGCGCGAGGCCGGCGCCGTCGTCGTGCGGCACTCGCACAACCGTGGCAAGGCCGCCGCCATGGAGACGGGCGCCGCCGTCGTGGCGATGCGCGACGCGCCGGCCCGGCCGCCGCGCCTCCTCCTCTTCATCGACGGCGACCTCGGGGAGACCGCGGTGAACACCGCCCCCCTCGTCCTCCCCGTGCTCGACGGTCAGGCGGACGTCGCCATCGCGCTCCTGCCCCCGCAGCCGGGCGCCGGCGGCCGCGGGATCGTCGTCGGTGCCGCGCGTCGCGCCATCCAGTCGCTCACCGGGTGGACCCCCACCCAGCCGCTGTCCGGCATGCGCTGCCTCACGCGCGAGGCGTTCGAGGCGGCGACGCCGCTCGCGCGCGGGTGGGGGGTCGAGACCGGCATGACGATCGACCTGCTCCGCAAGGGCTACGTCGCCGTCGAGGTGCCGTGCGACCTGCGCCACCGTGCGTCGAGCAACGACATCAAGGGCCAGCTCCACCGCGCGGCGCAGTACCGCGACGTGCTCGTGGCGGTGAACGCCCGCAAGGTGCGCTCGGCCGTGGACCGGGTGCGGACGCCCGCGAAGTAGTTGCGTCTCGCGGGTCGGCCTGTGGTCGGGTCCGCGGGCGGGGCGTCAGCCCAGCCGGACGGTCGGCGAGCAGCAACTGCCGGTCAGGTCTGGGCCGTGGTGGCCTTCTCGGCCTCTGTCGCTGTTGCTGCGGCCTCCGGCGCAGGCTCCTGCTCGCCGTCCGGGTCGGGTGGGCCGTTCCACGCTGCATGGAGGGCGGCGACCGTCAGGAGGGGGATCGCCGGGATGAGCGCGATCATCGCGATGCGGACGCCGAAGTCGTTGACGAGGGAGCCGGCGACGCAGACGATCCACAGGGCGAGGAGGGCCGGGCGGACGAGCGGCCAGGCCGCCTCCGTCCGCGCGAACCAGTGCGGGGTGAACCGGTGGGGCCAGAAGAGCACGAGCGCCGCCGCGACGAGCAGGACGATCGTCAGCCATACCGGTACGCCGCCGAGCACGGATCTCAGCGCGTAGCCGGCCTTGCGGAAGAGGATGTCCCAGGCCGAGCCGTCGACGACCTGGCCGACGAACCGGCCCAGGTGCGAGCGCTGGTCCGCGGGCCGGAGCCAGTCGAGCACGCCGACGGCGGCGACCAGCGCGACGCCCGCGGCGGCGACGAGCACGAAGCGCCGCCACGTGACGCGCGCGCCCGAGGCGGCGAGACCGAGCACCGCGAACGCCGGGACGAGGACGAGCCCGCCGCCGAGGTCGGCTCCGAGCGTCGGCCACACGTCCACGACCATGGTGACGAGGCCGATCGCGGTGACGACCGAGGCGGCGAGGAACCGCCGGCCCCGGACCACGAGCCACTGCGCGAGCGCCGCGGCGAGGACGAGGGCGGCGACCGCGTACACGGAGAACGTGGGGTTGCCGAAGCCGTAGAAGCGTGCGCCGAACGTCGGCGCGGAGCCGAGCGGGCTCGCGCGGTTGAGCGGAGTCCCGACGAGCGCGTCGAGCGTGAGCACCGTGAACGTGATCCCGGCGACGATGCCCGGGCCGAGCCACACGGGTCGTCGCGGTGCGAGCGCGCCGAGCCCGGCGACGGCGGCGGTCATGAGGACCGTCGAGAGGACGATGGCGAGGGTCTGGCTGCCGAACCGCCACCAGCCGGTGAGGGAGACGAGGAAGGCCGCGGCCGGGACGGCCGCGACGACGAGCGCCGCGCCACGCGCCCAGTGCGCGGCCCGCGCCCACTGCACGCGGGAACGACCGGTCGCCCGGGCCGCTCGCGGGGCGAGGAGCAGGCAGAGGCCCGCGATCGCGAGACCGGCGTAGAACGGCACGTCGACGAAGTAGGTGTACACCGCACGCCGGACGTGGTCGCGCGTCGTGAGGTCGGCGAGCGCGTCGGCGGTCGACGTGGCGTCCGGCGGGCGCGGGGAGCCCCACGCGAGCGGTGTGTCCTGGATGCGAGCGGGCATCGCGGAGCCGGTCACCCCGGCCGCGTCGAGGACGGTCGCGGGTACGTCGAGGACCCGCGCGACGCCGTCGGTCCGCGTGGCCGCGCTCGTCACGTACCGGGCCTGGTCCGGGCCGTCGGACGACGGTCGGACGAGCGTGGCGCCGAGCACGGGCCGCGTGCCGGGGGCGCCGGCGACGTCGACGACGAGCACGGTCGTGCCCGTCGGGGCGGCGTCGAGCACCTCGCCCACCGTGGCGTCGACGGCGGCGAGCCGGTCGGCGCGCTGCGCGTCGGGCGTCGTGGTGCCCTCCTCCGCGGGCCGCGCCGGGTCGACGGCGGGCGCGGTCGCGTCCCCGGCGTCGACGACGGTCACGGGGCACGCGAACGCGTCGCCGCCGCGCGTCGTCGCCGTGGAGAGGTCGCGGTAGCGCGCGACGTGCCCGTCGGCGTCCGCGAGCGCGATCGCCGCTCCCGGCCCGACGGCGGTCGCGCACACCGCGCCCGCGCCGGGGCTGCTCGTGCCGGTCCCGGGGGCGGTCCCGAGCGCCTCGCCCAGCACGCCGAGCCGCGCCTGGTAGCCCGAGCCCTGCTGCAGCGCGACGAGGTCGTCCCAGCCGTCGACGGTCGCGCCGTCCTGCGCGGCGACGACCTGCGTCGTCGGGCAGGCCCAGGTCCCGTCCGGGGCGCGCTCGGTCGCGACCTCCGCGAGCTGGCCCGCGGAGAGGGCGAGCCAGCCTCCCACGGTGCACCGGCTCGCGGCCCCGGTCGGCTGTGCGACGCCCGCGGCGCCCGCACCGTCGGTGAGCAGGGCGTGCAGCGCCGGAGTCTGCGACGCGGTGACGTCGGCCCACGTCACGCCGGTGGTGCCGACGACGACGAGCGGCCGGTCGGTCGCGATCGTGTCGGAGCGCGTGACCGTGGCCTCGCCACCGGCCCGGGCCGCTGCGGACGATGGCCGCGCGCTTCCCGACCCCACCACCGTCGACGCGAGCAGCACCACGAGCAGCAGACCGCCCCCGACCGTGACGAGCATCGTCGGCATGCGCCGGATCCCGGGCTCGGGCAGCGCGGCCACCACCGCGGGCGGGGCGGCCAGGAACCCGGGCACGATCGTCGAGGCCGCGACGACCACGACCATGGCGCCGATGATCACGCCGGAGTCGTTGAGCACCGACCCGACGCCCGCGACCACGACGAGCGCGACGACGAGCGGGCGCAGCAGCGGCCAGCGCTCGTACGCGCGCGCCACCTCCGGCAGCCGGAAGCGCTCGGGCCGCAGCGCTGCGAGGGCGGTGAGCACGACGACCAGCGCCGCGAGCGCGCCCACCGGGTTCGCGATGGTCGCCCAGGCGCCGAGCGCCTTGCGACCGACCACCTCGAGGGCCGCACCGTCGACGACGGTCTGCACGAACCCGCCGAGGTGGGAGCTCCCGCCGGGCACCAGCCAGTCGACGACCGCGACGACCGCGACGACGAGCACCGTGACGACCGCGACGACGAGCACGCGCGTCCACGTGATCCGCACCCGCGCGACGAGCAGCGCCAGCACCGCGAACGCGGGGACGAGCGCGAGGATCCCGCCGAAGTCGGCGCCGAACGCGGGCCAGCCGTCGATGACCACGGTGACGACGCCGACCGCGACGACGAGCCACGCCGCGAGGCGGCGCCGTCCGCGCTCGAGAGCCGCCGTCGCGAGGCCACCCGCGAGCACGAGGCCCGCCACCGCGTACACGGCGAAGGTCACGTTGTTGAAGCCGTAGAAGCGCGTGAACCCGACGACCGCCGACGTGCCGAGGAGGGACGCCTGCTGGAGCGTCGTGCCCGTGGCGCCGTCGACCGTGAGGACGAGCCACGTGACGCCCGCGAGCGCCGTCGGCAGGGCCCACGGGCGGTCGGGGAGGAGCCGCGAGACGCACCACGCGACGAGCGCGACGACGACGGCGCTCGTCGCGAGCGCCAGCGTGAGGGCGGGCGCCGGCGCGCTCCAGACCCACCAGCGCGACAGGCTCGCGAGCGACGCGGCGACGGGTGCGGCGGCCGCGACGGTGAGCACCGCGGTCACGACGCGCCGACCGGCCGGACCGGGGCGGGGCGGCAGCCCGCGGCGCGCGGCCGAGCGGCGCATCCAGAGCGCGCCGCCGAGCGTGACGACGAGCGTGGCGACGAGCAGCCCGACGAGCACGGGGTAGAGCGTCGGGATGGTGCTCGTGAGGACGTTGAGGTACTGCCGGTTCTCGACCGTCCGGGCGACGTCCATGCGTCGCACCTCGCCGAGGGTCAGGGGATTGCCGTCGAACCCCTCGGTGCTGCCCCCGGTCGACTCGACGACGGTCGCGGAGAGGTCGACGAGCTGCACGATGCCGTCCTGCTGCGTGCTCGGGGAGTGCAGCCAGCGGGTGGTCGGCTCGCCCTTGCGCCAGTCGACGACGACAGGCAGCCCCGGCTCGCCGACCGGGCCCGCCGGAACGCCGGCCACGAGGACCCGCGTGCCCCGGTCGACCTCGTCCATGACGCGGGCGAGCGCCTCGTCGAGCGCGTCGAGACTCTGCCCGCGGCCGTTCGCGGAGTCCACGATCTCGCCCTGGTCGACGACGGTCACGTCGCACGCGGTCAGGTCGCCGTCCGGGAGGGCGGACAACGACGGGGCGTAGCGCGCGAGCCCGCCGTTCGCGTCCGCGAGCATGACGGCCGCCCCCGGTCCGACCGCCGTCGTGCACACGTCCGTCTCGGCGAGCCGGGTGGCCACCGTCCCCGGTTCGTGGCGCGTCGTCGAGGTGGCGGCGGCGTCCTCCTCCTCGGCCGGCGCCGTGAGCGTCGCCCAGCCGGGCACGTCGGCCGGCAGGGCCTGGGGCGTCGTCGCCCCGTCCGCCTGGACGCTCGGCACGGGGAGCGGGGGGCAGCTCGGCGCGGGCGGCTCGGTGCCGACGACGGGCGGTTCCGCGGGCGTCTCGGCCGCGTCCCGGTCCTGGGAGACCATCCGCCCCGCGGAGAGGGTGAGCCACGCGTCGGTCGTGCACGTCGTGCGGCCGACGCTGAGCGACGCGACGGAGCCCGTCCGGATCATCGACCACAAGGTCGGCGTCGCGGTGGGGGAGACGTCGCTCCAGTACAACCCCGCCACGGCCACGAGCACCACCGGCTCCGGCTCCGGCGCGTCCGCCGCGGCCTGCGCCGTCGTGCCCGACGGCGTCGCCGACGCGGGTGCGGTGGTCACCGCCCCGAGCAACGACAGCAGCCCGACCGCGAGGGCCACGGCGAGCGCCGTCGCCCGCACCCCGACCCCACGCCCCCGACGTGCGGGAACGCGGCGACGACGGGAGCGCACGACGGCCGGCAAGATCACCGCACCAGCCTACGGGGGCCGCCACGCCCCACCCGGGCCGGGCGAGCGCCGTCGTCGCAGGTCCGCCCCGGACGCTCACCCCGCCTCCACGCCGCTCGCGCGACCCGACCACGCGTGCGGTCACCGGACGAGCCACGGCCGATGGTGACGCGACAACAGGACGGGGTGGGGGAGAGGGCGGCGGGTCGTGGTGGGTCTGGCGGGAGCGACGCGAGGAACGAGCGGCGCGGATGGTAGACCCGCCGCCCTCTCCCCCACCCCGTCCACCCGACCCACGAACGAACCGGACCGGACGACTCAGGCGGTCCGCACCACGAGCGCCCCCGGGTCGACGCGGCACTCGAGCTCGACGGCGAGTCCCAGCACGTCGCCGTCGACCTGCGCCTGCTCGCCCTCCTCGACGCTCACCCGCACGCGCCGCGCCCGCGCGTGGTCGATGCGGCCGATCTTCGCGGGCAGGTCGTTGCGCACGCCGAGACCCTGCATCACGACCTCGCCGAAGAGCTGCGCCCACCCCATGACGCCCCCGCGCGTGTCGACGGCGGCGACGTCGAGGACGCCGTCGTCGATGACGGCGTCGGGCAGGAGCATGATGCCGCCGGGGAGGCGGCCGCAGTTGCCGATCATGAGCGAGCGCAGCCGGGCGTCGACGGGCGGGGTGTCGTCGAGCTGGATGCGGGCGCGCATGCGGCGCCCGTGGAGGTGGCGGATGCCGGCGACGAAGTAGGCGACCCAGCCGACCTTGGCCTTGAGCTCGTCGTCGGCGTCGGCGACCATCGCGGCGTCGAACCCGAGGCCGGCGATGACGAGGAAGATGTGCTCCTTCGAGCGGTGCGGGCTGCCCGGTGCGGTGACCGGCGGGATGCGGTCCTCGTCGCCGGGGACCTCGCCGTCGTCCTCGGCCCACCGCAGCACGCGGACCCACCCGACGTCGACGGGCCGGTCGGAGCCGGCGATGACGATCGCGAGCGCGGCGCGGGCGTCCCCGACGGGGAGGTCCAGGTTGCGGGCGAGGAGGTTGCCCGTGCCGACGGGAAGCAGCGCCATGGTGCGCCCGCTGCCGACGATCCCCTCGGCGACGGCGCGGACGGTGCCGTCCCCTCCGACGGCGACGACGACGTCGGCCCCGCGCGCGAGGGCGGCGCGGGTCTGCCCGACGCCCGGGTCCTCGATCGTCGTCTCGTACCAGAGGGGGGCGGGCAGGGCGGCGTCGGCGAACGCGCCGCGCACGACGGCCTCGAGCCCGGCGACGTCGGGCTTCGACGGGTTGGCGACGAACGCGACGAGCTCGCGCGGGTCGTCGTCGACCGGACCGTCCTCCGCGGCGGTCGGCGCGCCCTCGGCGCGGCGCATGCGCTGCTGCTGCGCGCGCAGGCCGAGCGCGACGGCGAGGGCCACGACGGCGACGGCGAGCGCCGCGATCGCGAGCCACAGGGTCCAGGTCATGGTCGCCACCGTAGCGGGGCGGGTCGGCGCCGGGGGGCGGGCGGTGTTCGTTAGGCTGCTGGCGTGATCGACCTCCGCCTCCTGCGCGACAACCCCGACCTCGTCCGTACCAGCCAGGTCACCCGTGGTGACGACCCGGCGCTGGTGGACGCCGCCCTCGACGCCGACGCGCGCCACCGTTCCGCGCTGAGCGAGTTCGAGAACCTGCGCGCGGAGCAGAAGTCGCTCGGCAAGTTGGTCGCGCAGGCGCAGGGCGAGGAGAAGCAGGCGCTCCTCGCGCACACGAAGCAGCTCGCCGCGGACGTCAAGGCGCGGCAGGCCGACGCGGAGGCTGCGGCGGACGAGCTGCGCGGGCTGCTGTACCGCATCTCGAACGTCGTCGCGGGCGCCCCGGCGGGCGGCGAGGACGACTACGTCGTGCTGCGCGAGGAGGGCACGATCCGCGACTTCGCCGCGGAGGGCTTCACCCCGCGCGACCACCTCGACCTCGGCGAGCGCCTGCGCGCGATCGACACCGAGCGCGGTGCCAAGGTGTCGGGCGCGCGGTTCTATTACCTGACCGGCGTGGGGGCGCGACTCGAGCTCGCCCTGCTCAACGCGGCGATGGACGCCGCGCTCGCCGCGGGCTTCACGCCCGTCATCACGCCGACCCTCGTGCGCCCGGAGGTCATGCAGGGCACCGGGTTCCTCGGCGCCCACGCGGACGAGATCTACCGCCTCGAGAAGGACGACCTCTACCTCGTCGGGACGAGCGAGGTGGCGCTCGCTGGCTACCACGCGAACGAGATCGTCGACCTCTCGGACGGCCCGCTGCGCTACGCCGGGTGGAGCGCGTGCTACCGCCGCGAGGCCGGCTCGCACGGCAAGGACGTGCGCGGCATCATCCGCGTGCACCAGTTCCACAAGGTCGAGATGTTCAGCTACTGCGACCCGGCCGACGCCGAGGCGGAGCACCAGCGCCTGCTCGGCTGGGAGGAGCAGATGCTGCGCCTCGTCGACCTGCCGTACCGCGTCATCGACACCGCGGCCGGCGACCTCGGGTCGAGCGCCGCGCGCAAGTTCGACTGCGAGGCGTGGCTGCCCACGCAGCAGCGCTACCTCGAGCTCACCTCGACGTCGAACTGCACGACGTTCCAGGCGCGTCGTCTCAACGTGCGCGAGCGCGTCGAGGTCGACGGGAAGAGCGAGACGCGGACCGTAGCGACGCTCAACGGCACGCTCGGCACGACGCGCTGGATCGTCGCGATCCTCGAGAACCACCAGCAGGCCGACGGCTCGGTCCGCGTGCCGGAGGGGCTGCGCCCGTACCTCGGCGGTCTCGAGGTCCTCGAGCCGGTGCGCGCGTGACGGGTGCGGCGGAGCCGATGCTCGTCGCGCTCGACATCGACGGCACGCTCCTGTCCTACGACCAGGAGCTGTCGGAGGACGTGCGCGACGCCGTCGCGGACCTGCGCGCGGCCGGCCACCACGTGGTGCTCGCCTCGGGGAGGTCGCTCATCGCGATGACGCCGGTCGCGGAGATCCTCGGGATCGACCGCGGGTGGGTCGTCGCGTCCAACGGCGCGGTGACGGCACGCCTCGACCCCGACGAGCCCGAGGGCTACGCGCTCGAGGACGTCGTGACGTTCGACCCCGGCCCCGCGCTGCGGCTGCTGCGGGAGCACCTGCCCCAGGCGCGGTACGCCGTCGAGGACGTCGGCGTCGGGTTCCGCATGAACGAGCTCTTCCCCGAGGGCGAGCTCGACGGCGTGCACCGCGTCGTGGAGTTCGACGAGCTGTGGTCGGGCGAGGTCACGCGTGTCATCGTGCGCGCGCCGGAGTCCACGAGCGAGCAGTTCCACGAGCTCGTCGAGCACCTCGGTCTCGACGACGTGACGTACGCCGTCGGCTGGACCGCGTGGATGGACCTCGCGCCGCTCGGCGTGACGAAGGCGACCGGGCTCGAGCAGGTGCGGCGGACGCTCCACGTCCAGCCCCACCGGACCGTCGCGGTCGGCGACGGCCGCAACGACGTCGAGATGCTGCAGTGGGCGGCGCGCGGCGTCGCGATGGGCCACGCGGACGACGTCGTGCAGGCCGCGGCGGACGAGGTGACGGGCACGATCGCCGACGACGGCGCCGTCCCGGTCCTGCGCAGCCTCCTGCCCTGACCGCGAGGTAGAACCGTGGTGCGCGAGCCGCGGTCAGGAGCGAGCGGCTGTGGTCCGGTCCGCGGGTGGGGCGGCGTCGGTGCTCGGGCTGTCCGCGCCGTCGCCGTGGTCTGTCGGGCATAGGTTTTTGGAGCGCGGCCTTGACGCCCTTCGCATCCGACGCCGCCCCACCCGCTCGGCCATCAGCTCACCCAGGCGACGCCCGGCCCCGGCTCTACCTCGGCGGACCAGGGTTCTACTTCGGCGGACCAGGGTTCTACCTCGGCCGTCGGGGTGGCGGGCCGGAAGCTCGCGTCACGGGCGGAAGACGTCCTCGATGCGGCAGCCGAACACCTCGGCGATGCGGAACGCGAGAGGGAGCGACGGGTCGAAGCGGCCGCGCTCGATGGAGATCACGGTCTGCCGCGACACCCCGAGACGGGTGGCGAGCTCGGCCTGCGACCACCCCTGCTCTGCGCGGCGCGCGGCCATGTCGTTGTCCACGGGCGCCCTAGGACTCGCGCCGCGAGACGACGGCGTGCCGGACGAAGAAGTCCACCATCGCCACCAGGACGACCACCGCGAGGGCGAAGGAGACGCTCAGCTCGAGCCCGGTGAGACTGACCGCGGTGAGCGTGAGCCCGGCGACGATCAGCACGTCCCAGAACGCGCCGGCCGCCGCGCGCTCGGTCCACCGCCGCTCGACGTTCTCCTCGGCGTGCGGCTCGGGCGCGCTCGCGCGCGGCAGGACGACGAGGTACCAGCCGAGCATGAACGCCGGCGGCAGGACGCACACCGTGAACACGGCCGCGACGAGCCAGAAGTCCTCGCGCCGGAACATTCCCGCGGCGACGCCGACGGACCCCGCGACGGCGAGCGCGACCAGTGCCGCGCCCGCCCAGGCCCACCAGGGCGCGCGCCGCCCGCCGTCGGCCAGGGTTCGGGGATCGGGGGCGTCGTCGTCGCGGGACGGAACGGCGGGGTGGGGCACGGGACTCTCCTCCTTGGTCAAGTGTGCTTGACACCTGAAGTCAACCGCGCTTCCCGAGCACGTGTCAAGCACGCTTGACCACTTCGCGACGGTGCCACCCGTCGGCTCCTGGTGTACGAAATCCCTCGCGGCCGACCCCTAGGGTGAGCGGATGCCCCTCGGTCGCGGATTCGGCGTTCTCTGGAGCGCAGGTGCGCTGTCCAACCTGGCCGACGGGATCGCCTTCGTGTCGATGCCGCTCCTCGCGGCCGAGATGACCGACGACCCGCGTCTCGTGGCTGGTCTGGCCACGCTCTATGCCCTCGTCCGCCTGGTGGTCGCCCTGCCGATCGGTGTCTGGGTCGACCGGATCGACCGCCGGACCCTGATCGTGACGGCCAACCTGCTGCGGGGTGGCGTGCTGCTGGGGCTGGCGCTCACGATTCAGCTCGGCGTCTCCTCCCTGGTCGTCCTGTACGCGACGATGGCCGTCGTCGGGACGTTGGAGAGCACGGCCGACAGCGCGGCCGTGGCCGTCGTGCCCTCTCTGGTCGGCCGCGACCGGCTCGACACCGCCAACGGACGGATCGCGGCCGCTCAGCTCGTCGCCGACGAGTTTGCCGGACCTCCCCTTGGCGGCTTCCTCTTCGCGCTGGCGGCGGCCGCACCCGTCTTCGCGATGGGGGGGCTGTGGGCGGTAGCGGGCGTGGTCGCCCTCGCCCTGCCGATCCGCATCTTGTCGAGGTCACGGGCCCACGCACCCGCCACGATCCGACCATCGATCTACACCGAGGCGCGCGAAGGGATCGTCTGGCTCGCGCGCCACCGCGTCGTGGGCAGCCTGGCACTCGTCGGAGCGATCGCGAGCGTCGGCTACATGCTGCCGTTCTCGATCCTCGTCCTCCTCGCCCAGGAGCGCCTCGGGCTGGACGGCGCCGGATACGGGCTCCTGCTCGCCTTCTCCGCGCTCGGTGGGCTGCTGGGCACCTTCCTCGCGCCCCGACTGCGACCACGTCTGGGATATCGGTGGACGATCGTGGCGAGCCTGGCTCTCGCGGCGCTGGCTCTCGGAGGGCTCGCCCTCACGAGGAACCCGTTCGTCGCCGGAGTGCTCCTGGCGCTGTACATCCTGCACGCGGTGGTCTGGGGCGTCTGCGCCGTCTCGATGCGACAGCGACTCGTCCCCGACGAGCTGCTCGGGCGCGTCGGCGGCGCCGGACGCGTGCTCGGACTCCTGGGGCTCGCTGTCGGGTCAGCGCTCGGCGGAGTCCTCGCCACGATCGACCTGGTCGTCCCGGTCTTCGCCGGGGCCGTCGTCTTCGTGGCCTGTTGCCTCGTCGCGAAAGTCACGCTGCGGGACGACCGAGGGCCCGACGACGAGGCCGCGACCGGACGGCGCCGAGAGGCGCGGTAGGCCGACCCCCTCGCCGTCGCCCGTCGTCCACGACCTGGGCGTCAGTCGCGCGGCTCGCGCGCGGTGAGGACGACCGGGCCGTCCGGGGTGATCGCGATGGTGTGCTCGCTGTGCGCGCCGCGCGACTCGTCGGCCGAGCGCAGGGTCCAGCCGTCGGGGTCGGTGAAGATCTCGTCGGTCGTCTCGAGGAACCACGGCTCGATCGCGATGACGAGGCCCGGCTTGAGCGGGAAGCCGCGCTTGCGGCGGCCGTCGTTGGGGATGTGGGGCTCGCCGTGCATCGTGCGGCCCACGCCGTGCCCGCCGAAGTCGGTGTTCACCGTGTAGCCGGCGGCGTGCGCGACGTCGGCGATCGCGGCGGAGATGTCGCCCACCTTCTTGCCGGGCTGGGCGGCGGCGATGCCCGCCTCGAGCGCACGCTCCGTCGTCTGGATGAGCTTCGCGTCCGACTCGCCGAGCGCGCCCGCGCGCGGCGTGCCGACGACGAACGAGAGCGCCGAATCCGACACCCAGCCGTCGACCGAGGCCGCGAAGTCGATGCTCAGCAGGTCGCCGTCGCGCAGCGCGTAGTCGTGGGGCAGGCCGTGCAGCACGGCGTCGTTGACGGACGTGCAGATGACCTTGCCGAACGGGCTCGCGCCGAACGACGGGTGGTAGTCGATGTAGCAGGACTCGGCGCCCCGCTCGCGGATCATCGCGTGCGCGATCTCGTCGAGCTCGAGCAGGTTGGTCCCGACCTTCGTGGCGGCGCGCACGGTGGTGAGGACGTCGGCGACGAACCGTCCCGCGGGCCGCATCTGCTCGATCTCCCGCGGCGTCCTCAGCTCGATCATCGTGGTCCTTCCGGTTCGAGGTCGTGCCCGACGGCGCGGTGCCGGTGGGCGCGGTGCCGGCACACGGGTGCCGTGCGGGCGTCCCCACGATATCGGTCGCCGCGCCGGCGCGAGGCGACAGCACGGTGGAGCGCACCGGCGAGGCAAGCGCTTGCATCGATCTGCTCACGATGTGGCACGGCACCTCGCCAGCCACCGCAGGGCGTGGCAGCATCACCCGTCGTGGCAGGTATCGATGACGTCGCCAGGGCCGCCGGGGTGTCCACGGCGACCGTCTCGCGCGCCCTGCGCGGCCTGCCGAACGTCTCCGAGGTCACCCGCCTGCGGGTCCTCGCCGAGGCGACGCGGCTCGGGTACGTGCCCACGCCGTCGGCGTCGTCGCTGGCGACCGGCCGCACGCGGACCATCGGCGTGCTCACGCCGTGGGTCAACCGGTGGTTCTTCGCCAACGTCATCGAGGGGGCCGAGCGTGCCCTGCGCGACGTCGGCTACGACGTCCTGCTCTACACGTTCGACGTCCGCCGCACCGCTGCCCGCCGGCGCGTCGACCCGAGCGTCCTGCGGCACCGGGTCGACGGCACGCTCGTCGTCGGGCTGCCGCTGGACGACGACGAGGTGCGCTCGCTCGTCGGGCTCACGCGCCCGCTCGCGTTCGTGGGATCCGGGCCCGCGGACCAGGTGACCGTGCGGCTCGACGACGTCGCGACGGGCCACGCCGCGACCCGGCACCTGATCGACCTCGGTCACCGCGTGATCGGGCACGTGACGGGCGTCCCCGACCTCGTGTCGTCGTGGTCGCCCCCCGTGGAGCGGTCCCTGGGCTACGAGCGCGCGCTCGCGGAGGCGCGGATCGCCGTCGACCGCTCGCTCGAGGTCAACGGGGACTTCGACGTCGCGGGCGGGCGCGAGTCGACGACGGAGCTCCTGCGCCGGCGGCCCGACGTGACGGCCGTCTTCGCGGCGTCGGACGAGATGGCGATGGGCGCGATCCTCGCTGCGCGCGACGCGGGACTTCGCGTGCCGCAGGACCTGTCGGTCGTCGGGGTGGACGGGCACGACCTCGGCGAGCTCGTCGGGCTCACGACGATCGCGCAGGACGCCTACCAGCAGGGCTTCGACGCCGCGATGCTGCTCCTGGAGATGATCAACGGCGCGCCCGTACCGGAGAGCCTCACCTACCCCACCGAGCTCGTCCGCCGTGGTTCCACCTGCCCGCCGCGCGTCTCGTCGTAGGTGGGCACGTCCGCGACCTGCACCTCGCCGCGCGGTGCCCGAGTGTCGGTGGGAGCGCGGCCACCGTGCTCAGGGCGAGAGAGCGCGGTCTCGGCACACGTGACGCAATCGTTACGCAAACTCGCCTCTCCTGTGCTTGCGGGTCGGAGATGCAACCGCTTGCATGGTGCTCAGGGCGGGAGCGCACCAGCGCTCGCGACGACGCGTGCGCCCGGTCTCACAGGACCGGGTCAGCGGCGTCCGGACCCACGACGATGTGGAGGGCTGACATGACCAGGACCACGAGGACCAGCGCGGGACGTCGCCGCACGCTGGCCGTCGCCGCCGGTGGCGCGAGCCTCGCGCTCGTGCTCGCCGCGTGCGGCGGTGGCGGAGACGGAGGCGGCGACGAGGAGTCGCCCACCGCCGAGGTGGACTGTGCCGAGTTCGAGCAGTACGGCGACCTCGAGGGCACGACCGTCACGGTCTACGCGACGATCGTCGACACCGAGGCCGAGCAGCAGCAGGCGTCGTACGAGCCGTTCGAGGAGTGCACCGGCGCCACGATCGAGTACGAGGGCTCCAAGGAGTTCGAGGCCCAGCTCCCCGTCCGCATCCAGTCCGGCAGCGCGCCCGACATCGCGTACCTGCCGCAGCCAGGCCTCCTGCGCCGGATCGTCGCGGACTTCCCGGACGCGATCCTGCCGGTCGGCGAGGACGCCGCGGCGAACGTCGACGAGTACTACACCGAGTCGTGGAAGGAGTACGGCACGGTCGACGGCACGCTCTACGCGACCCCGCTCGGCGCGAACGTGAAGTCGTTCGTCTGGTACTCGCCCTCCATGTTCGAGGACGCGGGCTACGAGGTCCCGACGACGTGGGACGAGCTCATGGAGCTCTCCGACCAGATCGTCGCCGACAACCCCGAGGGCGACGTCAAGCCCTGGTGCGCGGGCATCGCGTCCGGTGAGGCCACGGGCTGGCCGACCACCGACTGGATGGAGGACGTCGTCCTGCGCACGGCCGGGCCCGAGGTCTACGACCAGTGGGTCAACCACGAGATCCCGTTCAACGACCCGCAGATCGCCACCGCGCTCGCGTCGGTCGGCGACGTGCTGAAGAACGAGGACTACGTCAACGGCGGCCTGGGCGACGTGAGCTCCATCGCGACGACCGAGTTCACCGAGGGCGGGTACCCGATCATCGACAGCCTGTGCTACATGCACCGCCAGGCGACGTTCTACCAGGCCAACTGGACGACGCTCGACCCCGAGCTCGAGGTCGCCGAGGACGGTGACGTCTGGGCGTTCTACCTCCCGGGCGAGACCGCCGAGGACAAGCCGCTGCTCGGCGGTGGCGAGTTCGTCGCGGCGTTCGCCGACCGTCCCGAGGTCCAGGCCTTCCACGCCTACCTCTCGAGCCCCGAGTGGTCCAACGCCAAGGCGAGCGTGACCCCGCAGGGCTGGATCAGCGCCAACAGCGGCCTCGACCCCGAGCTGCTGCAGTCGCCGATGGACCGCCAGGCGTACGAGCTGCTCACCGACGAGAGCTACACGTTCCGCTTCGACGGGTCCGACATGATGCCCGCCGCCGTCGGCTCGGGCGCGTTCTGGTCCGAGATGACGGAGTGGATCGCGAGCGACAAGGACGACGAGGCCGTGCTCGACGCCATCGAGGCGGCCTGGCCGACCTCCTGACCCGCGAGCGACCCGGGGCCTGACGGCGCGGCACGACCTCGCGCCGTCGGACCCCGGGTCCACGCACCGACCCGGGGGCGGGTCGCCCGGGCACTGCCCAGGGCGGCCCGCCCCCGGTGATCACCGTCGCCGTCCGGCCGCCGCCGGCCACCTCAGGAGCTCTCACATGGACTGGTTGCTCGAACCCGCCGGGACGGGGGGCAAGCTCGCGGTGATGATCGTCGCGATCCTGCTCTTCGTCGTCGTCATGGGCCTGATCCTCTTCCTCGTCGACCGGCCGAAGCGCGTCCCCGGCTGGGCCATCGCCGTCGCCTTCGCCGGGCCGGCCGTCCTCATGATCGCCTTCGGCCTGCTCTACCCGGGCCTGCGCACGATCCGGGACTCGTTCTTCAACCGCACGGGGTCCACGTTCGTCGGGCTCGACAACTACGTCACCGCGTTCACGCGCGACGAGTTCCAGGTCGTGCTGCGCAACACCGCGGTCTGGGTCATCGTCGTGCCGCTCGTGTCGACGTTCCTCGGCCTCGTGTACGCCGTCGTCGTCGACCGGTCGCGGTTCGAGAAGTTCGCCAAGACGCTCATCTTCCTGCCGATGGCGATCTCCATGGTGGGCGCCGGCATCATCTGGAAGTTCATGTACGAGTACAAGCCGGCGAGCCAGCCGCAGATCGGGCTGTTCAACCAGCTCCTCGTCTGGGTCGGTCTCGAACCGCAGCAGTTCCTGCTCAGCGCCCCGGCGAACACGTTCTTCCTCATCCTCGTGATGATCTGGATCCAGGCCGGGTTCGCCATGACGATCCTCGCGGCCGCGATCCGCGCGATCCCGGACGACATCGTCGAGGCGGCGCGGCTCGACGGCGTCGGCGGCATGCGGATGTTCCGCTACATCACCGTGCCGAGCATCCGGCCCGCCCTCGTGGTCGTCGTCACCACCATCGCGATCGGCACGCTCAAGGTCTTCGACATCGTCCGGACCATGACCGGAGGCCGGTTCGAGACGTCGGTCGTCGCCAACGAGTTCTACACGCAGGCTCTGCGGCAGGGGGAGCAAGGCCTGGGCGCCGCGCTCGCGGTCATCCTCTTCATCCTCGTCGTCCCGATCATCGTGTACAACGTGCGACAGCTGAAGCAGACGGAGGACATCCGATGAGCGCCCCACTGTCCGCCTCCGTGCCCGACGCCCCCCTCGTCGACGAGACCCCCGAGGAGGGCAGCGGCAAGGGACTCGTCGCGGGCCTCGACGCGCGCGCGGAGAAGGTGCGCCGCAAGGTCTCGTCGCGGCCGGCGTCCATCATCGCCATCGTCCTGGCCGTCCTGTGGACGATCCCGACGTTCGGGCTCCTCGTCACGTCGTTCCGCCCACCCCGCGAGATCCGACGCACGGGGTGGTGGGAGTCCTTCGCGAACCCCGAGTTCACGTTCGACAACTACACCGACGCCCTGTTCGGCGGGTCGACGAGCTTCGCGACCTACTTCATCAACTCGATCGTCATCACCCTGCCGGCGGTGATCATCCCGATCACGCTCGCCTCGCTCGCCGCGTACGCGTTCGCGTGGGTCGACTTCAAGGGCCGCAACCTGCTCTTCGTGGCGGTGTTCGCCCTCCAGGTCGTCCCCATCCAGGTCACGCTCGTCCCCCTGCTCACGCAGTACGTCAACTGGGGGGTCGACGGGTCGTTCTGGCCGGTCTGGCTCTCGCACTCGATCTTCGCGCTGCCGCTCGCGATCTTCCTGCTGCACAACTTCATGAAGGACATCCCGCGCGAGCTCGTCGAGGCCGCCCGCGTCGACGGCGCAGGGCACGTGAAGATCTTCTTCCAGGTGCTCATGCCCCTGCTCGTCCCCGCCATCGCGGCGTTCGGGATCTTCCAGTTCCTCTGGGTCTGGAACGACCTGCTCGTCGCGCTGACGTTCGCGTCAGGCCAGGACACCGCACCGATCACCGTGCGGCTCGCCGAGCTGTCCGGGTCGCGCGGCGCGAGCTGGCACCTGCTCCCCGCGGGTGCGTTCATCTCGATGGTCGTCCCCGTGGTCGTGTTCCTCGCGCTCCAGCGGTACTTCGTGCGGGGGTTGCTCGCGGGGTCGGTCAAGGGCTGAACCTCTCCGGTTCGGTCGTCGTGGTTCGGCCGCCTCCGCGGTGGGTCCCGGGACGCGCGCGCGGTCTACCATCCGGCCGCTCGTTCCTCGCGGCCTCCCGCCAGGCCCGCCACGACCGCGCGCGCGTCCCGGGACCCACCGCTCGTCCTTCGTCTCGCCCTGGTCGGTGGGTCGTGGCCGACGGCGGTCGGTCGGGCTGGTCGTGCGTCGTGTTTGACGGCGGTGGGTCGGGCTGGTCGGTGGGTCGTGTCCGACGGCGGCCGGTCGGCCTGGTCGTAGAGTCGTGCGGTGTCCGTCCGTCCTGCCGCCGCCCTCGGGCGGGTGCCCGTTCCGGCGCTGTTCGTCGTCTCGGGGCTGACGCAGTACCTAGGGGCGGCGATCGCGGTCGGGCTGTTCGCCGTCGCCGGGGCGATCGAGATCGGGTGGCTGCGGATCGCGGCGTCCGCGGTCTTCCTGCTGGCGTGGCGCCGACCGTGGCGGCGGTCGTGGACGCGGCACGACCTCGGCTGGGTCGTGGTGTTCGGGGTCGCGCTCGCGGCGATGAACCTCGCGTTCTACGTCGCGATCGACCACCTGCCGCTCGGGACCGCCGTCGCGATCGAGTTCCTCGGGCCGGTCGCCGTGGCGGCCGTCACGGGGCGCGGGTGGCGGGAACGGGGCGGGATCGCCGTCGCCGCGGCGGGCGTCGTGCTCCTCGCCGGGGAGACGATCGAGTCGGACCTTCCCCGTGAGGACGTGGTGCTCGGCCTCGGCGCGATCGCCGTCGCGGCCGCGTGCTGGGCGGCGTACATCGTGCTCGGGCGCCGTGTCGCGGTCGCCGGGTCCGGCGTGACGTCGCTCGCCGTGGCGATGACCGTGGGCGCGCTGGTCTTCGCGCCGTTCCTCGCGCCGTCGGCAGTCCCGGTGCTCGGGGACTGGCGGCACGTCGTCGCGGTCGCCGGGATCGCGCTGTTCTCCTCCGTCGTCCCGTACGCGCTCGAGCAGGTGATCCTGCGGCGGGTCAGCGCCGCGACGTTCTCCGTGCTCCTGGCCCTGCTCCCCGCGACCGCCGCGGTGATCGGCGCGCTCGTGCTCCGGCAGGTCCCCACGTTCCCCGAGCTGGTCGGGCTCCTCCTCGTCTCGGGCGCGATCGTCATGACGGCACGCGGCTCGGAGGAGCCCGACCCTCAGCAGGAGATCTCGCCGAACGGCACCTCGTAGGTCTGCTGCCGGCCGTCGTCGGCCGTCGCGAGCACGGTCGCGGTCCCGGCGGCCAGGGTCGTCGTCCGGGCGTTGAACGACTGGTAGGCGGACCGGCCGGGGACGATCGACGCGAACTCTCGCGCCCCCACCGGCGTCGTGAGGCGCACGGCCACCGGGTCGGGCTCTGCGTTGGTCGCGCGGACGGCGACGTACGCCGTCCCGGCAAGGCACCGCGCGGACGCGGCGACGTCCGTGAGCTGCACGCCGGGTGACGCCAACGGCCGGACGACCACCTCGTCGAACCACGCCTTCGCCCGGGCGCCGGGGTCGAGCGCCTTGTGGTTGGCCGACGCGTACAGCGCGATCTTCACCGGGAACTCGTCGTCGACCGCCTCGAACGTCCACGCGTTCTCCCGCGTCCACGTCTGCCCGTCGAGCGAGTACCACGGCGTGACGACGTCGCCCACGCGGTACAGCCGCAACGACACGGAGATCCGCGACGGGTCGTCCGCCCGGCCGTTGCCGTCCCAGCAGCAGCGGGTGCTCGCCGGGTACTCCTGCGAGTGGTGCTCGGACCGTGGCGGGCACGCGTCCGCCGAGTACTGCGTGGTGGCGACGTTCGCCCCCGGCACCGGAGCGTCGAGCGGGCACTGCGCGCCGTCGGGCAGCGGGGTCAGGGAGCTGCGCGCGGTGACGACCTGCGTGAGCATGCCGTTCCACGACACCAGGTTGGAGACGTGGTGGTCGTCGTCGCTGTACAGGGCGATCCCGGCGGACAGGTTGTCCACGTGCGGGTCGAAGTGGAGCGTCGTCTCCACCATGAAGTCGCCCTCCGGGGCGTCCTGCAGCAGGACGTTGCTCGTGAGCGGCAGCTCCGGCGGGTCGTCCCTGTTCGCGTTCACCCGCTGGTAGGAGTCGAGGTGACCGTTCGTCGTGAGCTCGAGAGCACCCGTCGGCGCGTAGCCGTGCAGCGTGGCGTCCTCCCGCAACCAGGTCCACTGCTCGCCGACCGTCCCCCCGAAGGAGTCGGAGCGTGCCGTGTCGACCGGGCCCGTCTCGGGCGGCCCGTCGATCGTCGCGACGAACGGCACCCGCGGGACGAGCGAGACGTTGTCGAAGTCGGCCGCCGCGCCGTCGGTGAACAGACCGACGTGCACGTCCCCGGCGCCGGGGGCGTCGGGAACCGGCAGGAAGAGATCCACCAGCGGGTTGCGGTCGGAGTTCTGGAACGTGGCCGTGACCGTGGGCCCGTCGTCGCCTGCCGGGTCGAGCTCGAGCACCAGGTGGTTCCACGTCGTGAGGTCGATGCCCGCGGGCAGCTCGCCCGTCTGCGGGGTGCCGGTCGTGCCGTCGGCACCACGGCGGACGACCGAGACGGTCCCCGTGGCGGCGTCGACGCTCGCCTCGACGCGCACGGCACCCGGTCCGGCCCCGCCGACGACCAGCGCGCACCCGAAGGTCCCGCTGTCGGTGGCGGCGCGCACGTCGCACTCCGCCCGGAGGCCTGGGGCCTCGTACGGCGCGCCCGCGCTCATGACGGTCTCGGCCCGACCGGCGGTCTCGAGCTGGCTCAGGTGCCCCCGGCTGACGATGTCGTCCGGCTGCGCCACCCACCGTCCGGCGACGTCGACCCAGCCGGTGCGCAGGCCGCCGTCGCCCGCGGGAGCGGCGGCCCCCGCAGGGTTGAAGTCGTCGCCGACGGCGGGCGTCGTCACCGGGGCGACGCCGCCCCCGGTCGGGCCGGAGCCGCCGTTCACCACGGGCCAGCCGTCCTCGGTCCAGTCCATGCGGTCCAGGTAGAGCTGGCGCTTGAGGCCGCCCTCCGTCTGCCCGGCGTCGGTGCCCCACGGGTCGTCCTCCTGGACGCCGTGGTAGTACATCCAGTCCTGGCCCGCGAGGTCCTCGAGGATCGCCTGGTGGCCCGCGCCGACGACGCCGTCGCCGTTCTGCCGCAGGGTCGGGAAACCGCCCGCCATCCCGGCGAGGTTCCACCAGCCCGGCCAGGTCCAGGGCTCGTCCCCGGGCTGCAGGTCCGGCGGCGAACCGTAGCCCCAGTACATCGGGAGCCCGCGGTGGTCCACGAAGTTGCCGCGGTTCCCCTGCGCGTCCAGGTTCCCGTAGGGCTGGTTGCCGCGGTTCGTCGAGACGCTGTACGGCGTGTTCGAGCCCTCGCAGCAGTTCGACTGCGAAGCGACCAGGTAGTAGAGCCGCTCCTGCCCCACGAGGTGGGGCCACAGGAACGAGCCCTCGTAGCGGATCTGGTGGCCGAACTGCACCGCGGTGCCCTCGATCACGGACAGCCCGTCGTCGGCCAGCTCGTGCAGGCGGTTGCCGCCGAAGTACGACCCCTCGTAGAGGTACCGCGTCCCGTCCGGGCCCTGGTAGACGTGCGAGTCGATGACCCAGTCGTAGCAGCCCGCGTCGCCGGGGTCGGTGCACCAGCCGATCTGCGGCGGGACGATCGGGCCGGTGGTGAAGGTGCCGCCCGCGGACGGCCCGGCGTCCGTCCACGGTCCGACGGGTGTCGGCGCCGTCGCGACGCCGATCGCGTAGGCCCCTTCCGGGCTGCCGTACCGGGGCAGGGCCTTCGCCTCGTCGGTGCTGTAGTAGAGGTGGTAGCGCCCGTTCAGGTAGTGGGCGTCCGGCGCCCACGCGCCGACAGGGCTCGCGATCCATTCGGGAGCGTCCTCGAACACGTCGCCGACGTGCTCCCAGCTCGCCATGTCCGCGGAGCGGAAGATCGGCAGCGTGTGGGGATCCGGGTCGCCCTCGAGGTACGTGCTGGTCGTGTAGAGGTAGTAGTAGCCGTCCTGGGCCCGGATGATGCTCGGGTCGGGCGCGTTCTCGTCGACGACCGGGTTCTCGTACGTGTCGTCGGCGGCGGCGGGAGCCGACGTACCGGACGACGTGGCGGCCGCGGCCCGGCCGGGCTGGACCGCCGC
Organism: Cellulosimicrobium sp. BMG9.22; assembly: GCF_059159975.1. Classification (NCBI taxonomy): domain Bacteria; kingdom Bacillati; phylum Actinomycetota; class Actinomycetes; order Micrococcales; family Promicromonosporaceae; genus Cellulosimicrobium; species Cellulosimicrobium sp. BMG9.22. Next base: position 29,505 of record NZ_JBZGBY010000004.1, read on the forward strand.
AGCCGACCCGGCGGCAGCCCACGCCGACGCCGCGACGAGCCCTGTGACCATCGTCCGGGCGACCAGCGTGCTGCGTCGTCCTCGTGCCGTGGGCGCCATCGTCCCGGCTCCTCTCGGTCCCGGGTGGCGCGTCGTTGCACCACCGCGTTCACTGTAGGGAGCATGAGCACAACCGCGCAAGAGCCAACAAATATCAACACACGACAGGACCGGCTCTCAGAGGTACTGGCCAGGTGAGGGGCGACCGTCGTGCTCGTCGGGTCGCCCGCCCGGACCGCCCGGCTGACCGGGGATGCCGCCGGGCCCACCCGGGCCCATCGGCAACGAGCCCGGAGGCAGCGCCCGTCGCATCTGCGTCAGCTGTGCCTGCGCGGCCATCTGCTGGGCGACGAGGGCCGTCTGGATCCCGTGGAACAGCCCCTCGAGCCACCCGACGAGCTGGGCCTGGGCGACGCGCAGCTCGGCGTCCGTCGGCACCGTGTCGTCGGAGAACGGCAACGTGATCCGGTGGAGCTCCTCGACGAGGTCGGGGGAGAGTCCGTCCTCGAGCTCCGTGAGCGAGCGCTCGTGGATCTCCGCGAGCCGGGAGCGTGCCGCCTCGTCGAGCGGGGCGTCGCGCACCTCGTCGAGCAGCTTCTTGATCATGCCGCCGATGCGCATGACCTTCGCCGGCTCCTCGATCACGGTGGTGGGGTTGCGGTCGGGATCGGTGGAGTCGTCGCTCTCGACGACGCTCACGCCCGTGCCGTCGGGCATGACGACCGTCGTCCGCCCGGGCGCCGCGTCCGCGTCCTCCCGTGGTCCGGTCTCGGTGTCCTCGGGCTCGGTGGAGCCGGTGGGCTCGACCGGCTCGGTGGGGCGGGGGTCGCTCGGTGCGTCAGCCATGGGGACAGTCTTGCGCCTGGCGCCCACGCGCGCACGAACCGGTGCCGCACGGACGCGGTGCCACACGACGAGGGGACGTCAGGGGACGAGCAGCACCTTCCCGAACGCCTCGCCCGACTCGAGCAGCTCGTGGGCCCGGCCGGCCTCGTCGAAGGGCACGCGCGCGTGCACGACGGGCCGGACCCGCCCGTCCTCGACCATCGGCCAGACGTGCGTGAGCACCTCGTGCACGATCCGCGCCTTCTCGTCCGCAGGACGCGAGCGCAGCAGGCTGCCGGTGACGACCGCGCGCTTGGCGAGGACCCGGCCCAGGTCGAGCTCCGCGCGTCGGCCCTTCTGCATCCCGACGACGACGAGCCGCCCGCCCGTGGCGAGCACCTCGACGTTGCGCTCGAGGTAGGCGGCGCCGATCACGTCGAGCACGACGTCCGCGCCCCGCCCGCCCGACGCGTCACGCACCGCCGCGACGAAGTCCTCGGTGCGGTGGTCGACGCCGAGGCTCGCCCCGAGCGCGAGGCAGCGGTCGGCACGCTCCCGTCCGCCCGCGGTGACCGCGACGTGCGCACCGAGGGTCGCCCCGACCTGCACCGCGATCGTGCCGACCCCGCCCGAGCCGCCGTGGACGAGCAGCCATTCCCCGGCGGTGAGCCGTCCGGCGTCGACCACGTTGGCCCACACCGTGCACGCGGCCTCGGGGAGCGCGGCGGCGTCCACGAGGTCCACGCCGTCGGGGACGGGCAGCACCTGTGTCGCACGGACACGGACCTGCTCCGCGTAGCCCCCGCCGTCGAGCAGCGCGACGGCGCGGTCGCCGACGGACCATCCCTTCACCGACTCTCCGACGAGCGCGACGGTGCCCGACACCTCGAGGCCCGGCCACTCCGGAGCGCCCGGGGGCGGAGGGTAGGATCCGGCGCGTTGTAGCAGGTCAGCACGGTTCACGCCAGCGGAAGCGACGTGCAGGACCAGCTCGTCGGGGCCGGGGGTCTGGTCAGGGAGCTCGGAAACCGCTAGTTTCGCAGGGCCGCCGGGGGCCGCTATCGTGACGCCTCGCACAACGCCGAGACTACGCGGCGGGCCCGGAAGGTGCCGGGTCACCGTCGTGGCACCGTCGGAGTCGCGCGCGTGGTCGCGCTTCCCCGCGGATTAGGTGTCCGGGGGATGTGCACCGATAGTTAGTACGCACGACCGGGGAGTCGGGCTGTTCGAGACGCGCCGCAGCGTGCGCCGACCGCCGCCGATCCGGGTGGACCAGGGTGATGGAGGCAGGTTCGTATGCTCCGCAGGTTGAGCGTTCGCGGGAAGATCCTTGCGGCCCTCGCCGTGCCCGTCCTCGTCCTCTTCCTCGCCGCCGCGGTCATCTCCGGGCAGGCGATCTCCTCGGCGCGGAACGCGAGCCAGGCGAGCGCTCTCGTGGACGCGCTCGGTGTGCAGGACGCCGCCGGGACCGAGATCGCGGCCGAACGCACCTACTCGATCCTCGCCGGCTACGGGATCGAGGGTGCCGACGAGCAGATGGTGGCGCAGCGCGAGAAGACAGACCGGGCGCTCGACGTCCGAGACCGGCGCTACGAGTCGCTGAACACGTCCGCGCTCGACCCGCGGGTACGCGAGGCGCTCGACGCGACGATCGAGGACCGGCAGGACCTCGTCAACCTGCGCCGCGCCATCGACCGCTCCGACATCGGTGAGATCTCGCGGACGGACCAGTACACGGGTCTCATCGACCGCGCGCTCGACGTGCCCCGTGCGCTCGCGGACACGACCCCCGCTCGTGACCTCGCGCAGTACCTCGACACGTACGTGCTGCTCGACGAGCTGCTCGCCCAGCAGGCCCTCGAGCAGCCCGTCGCGGGTGCCGTGCTCAACTCCGCGGTGCAGGGCAGGGAGAGCGTCTCGGCGAACCAGGCGGCCGCCACCCTCGTCACCGCCGGCGAAACGCTCGCCAAGGAGACCCGCGACGCTGTGCGCGCGCTTCCCGGAGAACAGACGCTCCACACCCCCGGTGCGGACTACACCGCGCTCCGCGGGAACGTGTCCGCCTCCCGTCCCGGGTCGGCGCCCGGGCGGCAGGTAGAGCAGTGGACGGCGCTCTCCCAGGAGGACCGCGACCTGACGACCCCGGTGCGCGACGAGGTCCGCACCGACACGGCGGAGAAGGCCTCCGACCTCGCGGGCGCTGCCACGACGCAGGCGATCATCACGATCGCCGCGACCCTCGCCGCCGTCGTCCTGTCGATCTTCGTCGCGGGCCTCATCGCCCGCGCGATCGTCAACCCGCTGCGCCGCCTGACCGACGCGGCCGAGGACGTGCGTGACCAGCTCCCGCGCCTGGTCGAGCAGGTCGCCGTCCCCGGACAGGGCCCCGGGATCGACCTCGCGCCGATCTCCGTCGAGTCCACCGACGAGGTCGGTCAGCTGGCCACCGCGTTCAACGACGTGAACTCGACGACCATCAAGGTCGCCCGCGAGCAGGCCGCTCTCCGTGGCTCGATCGCCGAGATGTTCGTCAACGTCGCGCGTCGCGACCAGGTGCTCCTCAACCGCCAGCTCGCCTTCCTCGACGACCTCGAGCGGTCCGAGGAGGACCCGGGGACGCTGTCGAACCTGTTCCGGCTCGACCACCTCGCGACCCGAATGCGCCGCAACGCGGAGTCGCTCCTCGTCCTCGCTGGCATCGACTCCGGCCGCCGGGTGCGTCAGCCGATGCCGGCCTCGGACGTCATCCGTACGGCGTCGTCCGAGATCGAGCTGTACGACCGTGTCCGGCTCAACCTCGTCGTCGACCCGTTCATGCTCGGGCACAACGCGCTGAACGCCGCGCACCTGCTCGCCGAGCTCCTCGAGAACGCGACGATGTTCTCGGAGCCGCACACCCCTGTCGAGGTCACGACCGGCCGGGACGAGCAGTTCGTCCGTGTCACGATCCGCGACCACGGTCTCGGCATGACCGCCGAGGAGATCGTCGACGCGAACCGCAAGGTCGCGACGCACGCGGCGTCCGACGTCGTCGGCGCGCAGCGCCTCGGCCTGTACGTGGTCGGCCGCCTCGCCGACCGCCTGGGTGCGCGGGTGCACTTCGGCGCCGGCTCGGACGGCAAGGGGACCGAGGTCACGGTGTCGTTCCCCGGGGTGCTCTTCGTCCCGGACTCGAACGTCCCGCTCCCGCAGCCCACCGACCCGCTCGAGACCGGCACGCAGACGGCGGCCCATCAGCTCACCGGCACGGACGCGCACCCCGCCCTGCCCCCGGCCGACGTCGCACCGGCGGCCCCGCTGGCCCCGGCACCCGTCGCGCAGCCGGCCCCGACGTCGTCGTTCCCGGCCGTCGAGCCGGAGGCGCCGCTCGCCGTGCCGGTCGACCTCGACGCGCTCACCGACGGGACGACGCAGACGGGCATGCCCCGGCGTCGCTCGCGGACCGTCGACCCGGCCGCCGCCGCGCCGAGCGCCTCCTTCTCGTCGGGGCCGCAGACGGGCGCGATCGTCCTCCCGCCGCTCGCCACCCCGGCTCTGCCCGACCAGCTCCCGTCGTCCGAGGACGCGTGGACGCCGCCCGCCGAGGTCGCCGACGTGGGCGGGGCACTGCCGAGCCGTTCCCGCCCCGCGGTCGCAACGGTCGAGCCCGTGTCGGCCGAGATCCCCGTGATCGACGTCAGCACCCGCAGCGCGCTGTTCTCGAGCTTCCGCCCGGTGGGTGAGCGGCCCGTCGGCGACAACCCGGTCGAGCTGGCACCCGCACCCGAGGTCACGGCTACCGACATCCCCCTCGTCGCCGAGGTGCCTGCCGATTCGGCACCCGTCCTGCAGGACGTGTGGACCCCGCAGCAGACCTTCCAGGAGCCCGTCCAGCAGGCTCCCCTGGAGCAGGCGGCGACCTGGGCGCCCCAGCCGGCCGTCCACGAGCCCGTGCACGAGCAGCCCGCCGCGACCTGGGCGCCGGAGCCGCAGCAGGAGCGCGCCTGGTCCGCCGAGCAGCAGTGGGCAGCAGAGCAGCCCGCCCAGCAGACGTGGTCCGCCGCGCCGCACGCGGGTGACGACGCGACCCGTGTGGTCCCGACGCTCCCCGCGGACCTCCCCCCGGCGCACGTCCCGGCCGCCGTGGAGCAGGTGCCGACCGCGTCCGACGTCCCGGTCGTCGCCGAGGCCGGCGAGTCGCAGGACGCCGCCGACGAGATCCCCGCCGAGCTGACGTTCGAGGCGCTGCCCCGCTTCGAGGAACTCATGGCGGACCTGCCGACGCGGCGCTCCCTGCGGGAGAGCCAGGCGCGCAAGAGGGGCATCTTCGGCCGGCGCCCGCGCACGACCGCTACGCCGCTGGCGACGTCCGCCGCCGGCCCGTCGCCCGAGGCCCTCGCCTCGCGGCCGGTCGGGGCGTCCGTCCCGGCACCGGCATCGGCGCCCATCACTCTCGCCCCTGCCCCGGAGCCCGCTGCCCCGGAGCCCGCTGCTCCGGCTCGCGCGTCCGCGTTCGCCGCGCGCGCCGAGCAGCACGCAGCCGAGCCTCCCGTGGTCGCGTACGAGCGCGGCGCCGGTGAGTCGACCTCGTTCGCCCCGGCATCCGCGTACGAGACGAGCCTCCTTCCTCCGGTCCAGGCCGCCGCCCCGGTGGCGCGCCGCTCGGTGCCGGTCGAGCCGGCGGTCGCGGCGCCCGTCCAGCTGTCCGCAGCGCCGACCTACGCCCCGGCCGAACCGGTCCAGCCTGTCGCACCCACGAGCGCAACGTGGGCGCAGCCCGCAGCGGAGGCCGCGCCGGCCGCCGTCGGCTACGGTCCGCCCGCCCCGCTCGTGCGGCGTCCGGTCCCCGACTCGCTCGAGCCGCTCGAACCCGAGTACATCCGCGACTCGGTCGAGGCGCGGTCGGACTGGATGGCGTCGGCGGTGCTGTACGAGGAGATGTCCACCCTGCTGCAGGGCAGCACCGACTTCCAGGAAGCGACGTTGGCTGACCCGAACGACGGCACCTACCAGCCCCTCAAGGTGGACTCCGCGCCCGTGTCGGGTCTGACCCGACGCTCTCGCGGTGATCAGCGCGAGGGCTACGTGGACCGCTTCACGGCACGTATCGACCGTGACCCGGAACAGCTGCGGGCGCGCCTGTCGGCGTTCCAGTCGGCGACGGCCCGCGGCCGTGTGGAGGGCAACGACGAGACAAGTTCGACGTGGACCCCTCCGACCATGGATTATGTCCCTGATTCAGCGCCGCCGGCGCGGTGACGACATGCCGTCTGCGGCAACTGACGAGGAGGAAGTGTGAACGCGCTCAGCACCGAGGCCACGAATTTCGGGTGGCTGCTCGACAACTTCGTGCGTACGGTCCCGGGGAGCCGGCACACGCTCGTGGTGTCGGCGGACGGCCTGCTCATGGCCATGTCCGACCAGCTCGACCGGACCAGCGGTGACCAGCTGGCCGCCATCGTCTCGGGGATGTCGAGCCTGACCCGCGGCGCGGCCCGCCAGCTCAACGGGGGGAACGTCCGCCAGGCCATCATCGAGATGGACAACGGGTTCCTGTTCCTCATGAACGTGTCGAACGGGTCGGTGCTCGGGGTCGTGGCGGAGTCGAACTGCGACATCGGCCTCATCGGCTACGAGATGGCGCTGCTCGTGTCGCGCACGGAGGCGACCCTGACGCCGCAGCTGATCTCGGAGATGCGGGGGAGCCTCCCCGTTGACGGCGCAACGCGAGCCCCGGTGGGATGAGGTCTGAGCGATGACGAACGTACCTTTCGGCAGCACGAGGTCCCACGACGGCTACGAGGCGGCGACGGTCCGTCCGTACGCGGTCACGGGCGGCCGCGTGCGGTCGGCCACCTCGGACCTCCCGCTCGAGGCCCTCGTCGAGGTCATGCCCGGCGCGGTGAACAGCTACGGTCTCCCGCCCGAGAAGCGTTCGATCCTCCAGCACGCCGCGCACACCTACGTGTCGATCGCCGAGCTGTCCGCGCTGCTGCGGATGCCGCTCGGCGTGACGAAGGTGCTCGTCGCGGATTTGCAGGAGGACAACTACGTCACCGTCCACACGTCGACCCCGCTCAACGTCCACACGGGTCACGGCAGCAACCACTCGGGTCTGTCCCTGAGCGTCTTGGAGAGTGTTCTCAATGGCATTTCCACCCTCTGACGGCTCGGGGAGCGCGCCGCAGGCAGGGCAGCCGTCCGGGGTGATCGGGAGCGTGCCGGGCGGGCAGCCCGCAGCGGCCCGGCCGACGGCGTGGTCACCGGTCAACGCGCCTGCCGTGCCTGCGGCTCAGGGCCAGCAGACGGCGTCGGCCCGGCCCACGGCGGCACCGACGGCGCAGGCCGCGCCCGCGCAGGCACCGACGGTGCAAGCCGCGCCTGCGCAGGCACCGACGGTGCAGGCGGCCACACCCACGCAGCAGCCCGCTCACGCCCAGGCTCAGCCGGCAGGGCCCGCCGCCCCGGCGGCGTCTGCTCAGCCGCCGGTGGGGCACCCGGCGCCGACGGCGCAGCAGCCGGTCGGCCCGGCGCAGGCGGCCTACACCCCGCCCGCTCCCGCGCAGCCGCCCGCCGCGGCTCCCGTCGCTGCCCAGCCTCGCACGGCCCCCCAGCCGATGGCTTCGGCCCAGGGGCAGGCAGCGGCGCAGGGCAGCGGGGCCCCGGCCGCCGCGCGCACCGCGCCGACGGTCGTCAAGATCGTCGTCGCGGGCGGGTTCGCCGTCGGGAAGACGACGTTCATCGGCTCGATCTCCGACGTGGAGCCCCTCAACACCGAGGCCGCCATGACGGAGCACTCGGTCGGCGTCGACGACGCGGGCGGCGTGACGGACCGCAAGACGACGACCACGGTCGCGATGGACTTCGGCCGCGTGTCCCTGCCCGGGAACCTGTGGCTCTACCTGTTCGGCACGCCGGGCCAGGACCGCTTCCTCTTCATGTGGGACGACCTGGTGCGCGGGGCGATCGGCGCCGTCGTGCTCGTCGACACCGACCGCCTCGAGCAGTGCTTCCCGGCGATCGACTACTTCGAGTCGCGCAACATCCCGTTCGTCGTGGGCGTCAACTGCTTCGACGGCGTGGCCAAGCACAAGCTCGAGGACGTGCGAGAGGCGCTGCAGATCCCCGCGCACGTGCCGATGCTCTACACGGACGCCCGCTCGCGTGCGGCGACGAAGCAGACGCTCATCGCGCTCGTCCAGCTCGCGATGCGGCAGCTCCGCGGCGCGGCCTGACCTCGCCAGCACCCGTACCACCGCACGACGGCGGGCCGCCCTCCACGGGTGGCCCGCCGTCGTCGTGCACGGGCCGGGCGTGCCACAATGGCTCGCCGGGAGGGCTGACAGAGCGGCCTAATGTGACGGTCTTGAAAACCGTTGTGCGGCAACGCACCGGGGGTTCGAATCCCTCGCCCTCCGCAGCGGTCGGGCCGGGTCGGGTGCATGCCCCGACCCGGCCGACCACCCGACACCTGTTGGCTGCTTGTCGAGGCGCACGGAGCCCACGGGACCTTCGGCCGAGTGCCCCGCGGTGGGTCGTACGGGATCATGGCCTCGTGACGCCTGAGCCCTCCCCGGCCGACGAGGCCGGCCTCGAGCCCGTCGACCTCATCCGCCGGTCGGGCACCGTCCTGCGCATCGGGCGTCTCGCGCTCTCCGCGGGGACCGGCAGCTACCGCGTGAAGTCTCACATGAGCCGCGCCGCGCACGCGCTGGGGCTCGACCGCATCGCCGCGCACGTCACCCTGACGGAGATCACCGCGACGTCGTACCGCGGCCCGATCTTCCGGACCGAGCTCACCGAGGTCCGGTCGGTCGGCATCAACGCGGACCGGCTCGCGCAGCTCGAGCGGTTCTCGGCCGCGCTGCCGGTGGGCGCCGACCTCGACGAGGTCGACGCGGAGCTCGACCGGATCGCCCGCCGGCCGCCGCTGTACGGCGCGCTGCTCAACGCGCTGTGGGCCGGGATCGCGTGCGCCGCGTTCGCGTTCCTCAACAACGGTGGCCTGGTCGAGTGCTCGGCTGTGCTCGTCGCTGCGGCGCTCGGGCAGGGCGTGCGGCGCGCGATGCTGCACCGGGGGATCAACCAGTTCGGCGTGACGATGCTCGCGGCGGCCGTCGCGAGCATCGCCTACCTCGTCCTCGTCCTGGCGTTGTCGGCGACGGCCGGCGTGGAGGGTAGCCACGAGGCGGGGTACGTCTCCTCGGTGCTCTTCCTCGTCCCCGGCTTTGCGCTCGTCACGGGAGCGCTCGATCTCGCAAAGCTCGACTTCTCGGCCGGGGTCGCGCGGGTGACGTACGCGCTCATGATCCTCGCGTCGGCGGCACTGGCCGTGTGGGGGGTGTCCGCGGCGGCGGGCCTGGCCCCCGACCCGGTACCGCCGCCCGGGCTCGCCGAGCCGCTGCTGCTCGCGCTGCGTGCCCTCGCGAGCTTCCTCGGGGTGCTCGGGTTCGCCCTCATGTTCAACAGCCCGTGGGCGATGGCCGTGGGTGCGGCCTCGATCGGGATGGTCGCCAACGTCGGTCGGTTGATGCTCGTCGACGGCGACGTCGTCCCGCAAGCCGCTGCCGCGGCCGCCGCGCTGCTCGTCGGCCTGCTTGCCGCGACCCTCGCGCCGGCGCTACGCGTACCCCGCATCACGGTGTCCGTGCCCGCCGTCGTCATCATGGTCCCCGGGGTGACGGCGTACCGCGCGGTCTACGAGTTCAACACCGGGGAGACGGCGCGGGCGCTCGCCTACGCCGTCGAGGCCGGGCTCGTCATCGTGGCGCTGGCGATCGGGCTCGCCGTCGCGCGCATGCTCACCGACCGGGAGTGGACGTTCGAGCACTAGCCTGTCTCGACGGTCTCGTTCAGGGCGGGCCTGACCGACCGACGTGGCACGTGGTCAAGAGAGGCCGCGGAAGAAGGTGCGGACGTCGTCGGCGAGCAGTGTCGGCTCCTCCATCGCGGGGAAGTGACCGCCTTCGACGAACTCGCTCCAGTGGCCGATCACCTTGCCCGGGTCCATCGTGCGACGCACGAGCGGGTGGGCGTCGAACACCGCCCATCCGGACGGCACCCCGGCAGCCATGGACAGGGCGAGCCCGGAGTGCTCGGCCTCGTAGTAGAGCTGCGCGCTCGACGCGCCGCTGCGGGTGAACCAGTACAGGCTGACGTCGGTGAGCAGCTGGTCGCGGTCGACGGCGGGCGGTCGGTAGCCACCGTCGGCCCTGGTCTTGAACTTCTCGGCGATCCACGCCAGCAGACCGACGGGCGAGTCCGTGAGCGCCGGGCCGATCGTGTCGGGCCGGTGGTTGTGCATCTCGAGGTACCCGCGCTCTGCCGCCCTCTCGGCACGCAGCGCCGAGAGCTGGGCGATCTCGTCGTCGGACAGGCCGTCGGGTACCGGGAACTTGTCGCCGACCAGCCCGAGCAGGGCACGGTCGGCGCCGAGGTGCATGCCGACGACGCGTTCGGGGTGCACGGCTGCGAGTCGACCCGCCACACCGGAACCGATGTCGGTGCCGTGGGCCGCGAACCTCTCGTAACCGAGACGCGTCATGATCTGAGCGTAGGCCTCCGTCGTCCGCGCCAGCTCCCAGCCGGTTGCTGACAGCGGGGTGGAGAACCCGAAGCCGGGCAGCGACGGGACGACCACGTGGAAGTCGTCGGTCAGCAGCGGGACGAGCCGCTGGTACTCGACGAACGAGCCGGGCCAGCCGTGGTTGAGGATCAGCGGGACGGCTTCGGGGTTCGCCGACCGGGCGTGGACGACGTGGAACGTCTGGCCGTCGACGACCGTCGTGAGCTGCTCGTCCTCGTTGAGACGTGCCTCCTGCGCACGCCAGTCGAACGCGTCGCGCCAGTGCTCGGCGAGCTCCTGGAGATATGCCAGCGGGATGCCACGGCTGAAGTCGCCGTGGTCGTCTCGGCCGGGGACCGCGTTCGGCCAGCGCGTGCGTGCCAGCCGGGCGAGCAGGTCGTCGACGTCGGCCTGCGGGATGTCGATGCGGAACGGTGTGAGTGCCGTGGTCTCGGTCATGGCGTCGACGTTCCCAGGTGATGCGGCAGGCTTTCTTCCGCGATTGCTGGAAAGATCGAGAACATGTTGGCGACCTCGGCCCGCCTGCTCGAGCTGCTGTCGCTGCTCCAGCTCCAGCGCGACTGGACGAGCTCGGAGCTCGCCGGCCGGCTCGACGTGAGCACGAGGACCGTGCGTGCCGACATCGGCAAGCTGCGGACGCTCGGCTATCCCGTGAGCGCGCGGCCCGGCGTCGCGGGCGGGTACCGGCTGGTCGCCGGGACGGCGATGCCTCCGCTCCTGCTCGACGACGACGAGGCCGTCGCCGTCGCGGTCGGGCTGGGCGCTGTCGCGACCCGGGGGTTCGGCGTCGAGGAGACGTCGCTCACCGCGCTGGCGAAGCTGGAGCAGGTGCTCCCCTCGCGACTGCGTCGGCGGGTCGAGGCGGTGCGCGAGGCGACGAGCAAAGTACCGGAGCGTGAACCGCCGCTCGATCTCTCGGTCCTGGGCACGGTGGCCACGGCGATCCGCAGCCACGAGCGGCTCCGTTTCGGGTACACCAAGCCGGGGGGCAGCGAAGAGGCGCGTCACACCGAGCCGCAACGACTCGTGACCTGGGGGTCGATCTGGTACCTGCTCGCGTGGGATCTCGACCGTGACGACTGGCGGGTCTTCCGTGTCGACCGCATGGTTCCGCGTGCACCGACCTCTGCGCGGTTCCGCCCGCGCGTGATCCCTGAGGACGACGTCGTCGACCACGTCGTCAGACGCATCAGCACCGGGGCGTGGAAGTACCGCGCACGGTTGCTCGTCCGCGCGTCCGCAGCCGAGGTAGCCGCGAAGATCCCCATCCCCCTCGACGTCGAGGTGGTCGACGGGTCGACGTGCCGTGTCGAGCTGGGTGCCGACGACCCGCACCGGCTCGCGCTGTGGCTGGCACAGCTCGACGTCGACATCGAGGTGATCGACGGGGAGGAGCTCGCCGTGGCGTTCGACCGCCTCGCGACCCGGTTCGGCCGCGCGGCGGGTCCCCCGTCCACGACCCCGACCCCTGCCTGACCCGGCACCGCACCGAGGGACGTCCGAACGGGGCACGCGGGCGACGCCGTCGGGCGGGGCGGGTTTGGTCTCGTGCCGGTGCCCTTGTACCCTGGGCGACGCAGGCTCTTCGACGAGCGTGCGAGGAGACGTCGCATAGTCAGGTCTAGTGCGCCACCCTGCTAAGGTGGTAACGGAGCAATCCGTTCGAGGGTTCAAATCCCTCCGTCTCCGCTCAGGAAGGTCCCGGCTGCCGAGCGCCCGGGGCCTTTTCTGTTGCCCGGACGCGTCGCCCCCGACGAAGTCGTCAGCACCCCGGGTGCCCCCGGACGGGCGGGGCGCTGACAACTTCCCGGGGGAGGGCTAGGCCGTTCCGGTCGTCGCGAGCGCCGACCGCACGACGAACCGGGACGCTCCGGCGCCCGCGAGCACGAGCGCCGACGCTGCCATGACGCACGCCAGGAACTGCAGCACGACCTCGGCGTTCGAGAACGCGTTCAGCCCGATGACGGGCACCATGAACAGCAGCGCGGCCACCGTCGACACCCCGACGCTCACGACGAGCGGCACGAGGGTCTCGCGGAACCGGGCCTGGTCCAGCGTGCGCAGGTCCGTCCCGGACAGCACGAGGGTCCGGTACTCGCTGCGCTGGTCGATGACGCGACCAGCCTGCATGACGCCCGTCGACACCGCCGCGAGGATGCCCGCGATGGCGAGCGTGAGGAACCCTCCCGACTTGAGGTCCGACATGAGCTGGACCTCGCCCGCGTCCGCGCCGGTGCCCGGGTCGACCAGCGCGAAGACGCTGGTGAGTCCCGCGATGAACGTCGCGAGCGCGACGCCGCCGACGGAGCGCCACGCCGTCTTCGGGTTGTCGACGATCCGTCGGCCCGCAAGGAGCGTCGGGACGCGGCGGGCGCCGCCGGCCGTCATCCGCCCGACGACCCAGATGACGAACGGACCCACGACGTTCACCGTGGCGAAGCCGACGAGCAGGATGACGGTGAGCACGGTGATCACGACCGCGACGGACCCGAAGGACAGGTTCGTCGCGACGATCAGGGCCACGAACGCGACGCCCATCGACAACAGGCGCACCGCCTTGAGCCCCGGCGGCGTGACGCGTGCCGCGACCCCGAGGGGCGTGATCGCGACGCGGCGCAGGCTCACGAGAGCCGACGCGAGGGCGACGAGCACGACGAGCACGACCGCGCCCAGCAACGCGGGCACGCCGACCCACAGCTCGCCGACGTCGAAGGTGCGCCCCTGGAAGCGCAGCTGCGCGACGAGGGGGAGCAGCAGCCCGTAGCCGACGAGCCCGGCGAGAGCCCCGACGACGGCCTGCGCGGCGGCGTCGAGCGCGGTGAGCGTCGTGACCTGACCCGTCGTGGCGCCCGCGAGGCGCAGGGCGGCCAGGCGCGCGTCGCGGCGGGCCACGGCGAGTCGTGCGGCGGCCGCGCCGAGCGTGACGAGCGGGATGAGCAGGAGGAGCGAGGCGATCCCGGCGAAGAACGGGTACTGCGTGTCGTAGGGCGTCACCCCGGCCGCAGTGCCCTCGCGGAGCCCTTCCATCCCGCCCGCGCGACCGTAGAACGCGTGGAAGCCGCCCATGACGACGAGCAGGATCGCTGTCGTCACGCCGAACGCGATGATGGCGAGCACGTTGGTCAGCGCCTGCGGGTCGCGGTCGTCCGCGCTGCGGCGACGGAGGAGCCACCAGAGGTCGACGCTCCTCATCGGGCGCTCTCCTGGCTCGGCACGGCGGGAGACGTCGGGGCAGCGGGGAAGTGACCGGCCGCGGGGTGGGCGGCCATCGCGGCCTGTGTCGCGGCGTCGTGCACCGGTGCCTGCACCGCCTGGGAACCGGGGGCGAGGAACTCGCCCGAGATGCGGCCGTCACGCATGGTGACCGTGCGGGAGCAGTGGCGCGCGACGCCCGCGTCGTGCGTGACGATGACGAGTGCGGCGCCTGACTCGCGTGTCGCGCGGGTCAGGACGTCGAGGACCTCGGCGCCCGTGGACTGGTCGAGCGCGCCGGTCGGCTCGTCGGCGAAGACGACGCCGGGCGACCCCACGAGGGCGCGCGCGATCGCGACGCGCTGCGCCTGGCCGCCCGAGAGCTCGCCGGGGCGGCGCTGCTCCATCCCGGCGAGGCCGAGGTGCGCGAGCCAGCGCGCGGCGACGGCGGTCGCCTCGGTGCGCGCGGTCCCGGCGAGCATGAGCGGGAGCGCGGCGTTCTCGACGGCGGGCAGCTCGGGCAGGAGCTGCCCCGACTGGAAGACGAAGCCGAAGTCCCGGCGGCGCAGGATCGTCCGCCGGGTCTCGGGCAGCGTGGTGACGTCGTCTCCGCGCCACGCGACGGACCCCGACGTCGGGGTGATGATGCCCGCGAGGCAGTGCAGGAGGGTCGTCTTGCCGGACCCGGACGGCCCCATGATGGCGACCGACTCGCCGGGGTGGACGGTGAGGCTCACGCCGGCGAGGGCGTGCGTCGTGGCCTGGGCGGAGCCGTAGACCTTGGTGAGCGCGCTCGCGACGAGGGGCGAGCCGCCGGGGGCTGATGCGGGGCTGGAGAACGTCATGGGTCGATCGTCCGTCGGCGGGCGGGGCGGCCGCGTCGGGCTGCGGGCGGGACGTCCCGGCGGCCGGGTCCGACCAGGGGTGGACCGCACGTGCCCGGGGATGCGGCGCGAGGGGGACGGCGTGGCGTCGGTCACCTCCGGCCACGGCGACCCGATCCGGTTTGGGTTCGCGGCGTCGACACGGTAGTCTTCTGGACGGCCGGTGAGCGATCAACGGCCGTGGCAACACCGCAGGACCGGCGCCCGTAGCTCAACGGATAGAGCATCTGACTACGGATCAGAAGGTTGGGGGTTCGAATCCCTTCGGGCGCACCGCAACAGCCCCGGAACCGCAACGGTTCCGGGGCTTCGTCGTTCCCCCGGATACGCGCGATGTAGCGATCGGTGTAGCAAGCTCGCAGTAAGCGACCACTTGGGTTCGCTGCGTTCGTTGAACTACTCCGCTGTGATCGCAAGGGGATGGCGCCTTGTGTTGTTGTCTTCGATCGCTTCGCAAAGTTGGTTGTCATCGCGTACGTGAATCCCAACGTATAAACGCGTATCGTTGTGATGTGGAGATCACTCGATTCGCGGACAGCCCGATCGGGACACTACGACCCATCACCGGTGTGGATGGGCGGTACAACCGTCCCTACGAACACCATGCCTACGTGGCCGACCGGCTCGATGGCGAACCCCACCTCGAGCCAGCGACCTGGCGCGCGGTCGCGAGCGCAGGGCGCGCGCTCGCGCGCCTCGACCAGGCATCTCGACAGGTGACCAACCCTCGGATCTTGCGGCAACCCACCCTGCGACGAGAGGCCCAGAGCACGTCAGCTCTCGAAGGAACCTTCGCACCCATCGAAGAGGTACTCGCGGCGGACGTCGCGGACGACGGGCGCAACCTCGCCCTGACCGAGGTCATGAACTACGTCGACGCCGCCGACCAGGCCTTCGAATGGGTGACCGAGCGAGGGTCCGTCGCTGTCTCGCTGCTAGAGCAGGCTCACGCGGTCCTGGTAAAGGGCACCGACAGTGAGACCCGTGACGCGGGCAGGATCAGGACGTGCCAGGTGGCGATCGGAAGCCCGAACGGCACGGTCGAGAAGGCCCGGTTCGTGCCCATGCCCCCTGGCATCGAACTGGAAGCGTCGGTGCGTGACCTCGTCGACTGGATCAACGCTGGTCGAGACCGCGAGCCAGTCATCGCCGCAGCCATGGCCCACTACCAGTTCGAGACCTTGCACCCGTTCAACGACGGGAACGGCCGCGTCGGTCGGCTGCTGATCGTCCTGCAGCTCATGGTCGACGGAATCATCGGCGAACCCCTGCTCAGCGTCTCACCCTGGTTCGAGGCTCGTCGGAGCGAGTACCAGGAGCACCTCGCACAGGTGTCCGCCACGGGTGACTGGAACCCATGGATCCAGTTCTTCAGCGCAGGCATCGAGGCGTCAGCGATCGACACCGCGGAGAGGGTGAGCCTCCTCCTCGACCTCCAGGGCGACTACGTCCGGCGGCTACAGGAGGGCAAGATCCGGAGCGGCCTGGCACGCGAGATTGTTGACAACCTCATGGGCACACCGATCATCACTGTCCCGGTCCTGGCGCGTCGCCTCGGCAAGTCGCCACAGGGCGTGGACGTGGCCGTCAAGAAGCTCGTCGAGCTCGAAATCCTGTCCGAGCCGCACGGCTCGTACAACCGGATGTTCGTGGCAATGGAGATGTACCACGCGATCACGGCACCGATGGGTTCGGTGCGCCCCGCCGCGTGACTCGCGGCCTGGACCCGATGACCTGGGTGCTCTAGCCGACGGTGAGCCCGAGGCGGGTCGCAACGTCGTCGAGCGCGCGTCGCGCGAGCGCGCCGGACACGTGCTGGTGGCCGCGCGTCGTCACGATCGACGAGTGCCCCATGATCGCCGTGATCACGTGCTCGGACACGTCGGCCTCGAGGAGCAGGGTCGCGGTCGTGTGCCGCGCCTCGTGCAGCAGGTACCTGCGACCTCCGTCGCCCCCGTCGTCGTCGACGCACGCGACCCGCGCGGAGTCGCACAGCTCGTACCAGGCGGCCTGGTCGACGTCGTCGGAGACCGGGCCGCCGTCCTCGGACGGCCGCACCAGACCGAACGGTGACGCCGGCGCCACATCGCGCCACGTCGTCAGCGCCGCGGTCATCCACGGACGAGCGGGATCACGCGCCGCCCCGTGGCCGACTTCGGGCGCACCAGGTGCATGGCGCCGACGAGCCGCCGCGCCTCGTACCCGCGCGGCACCCGGAACGTTCCCGCCGCCCGGTCCGCGTACGGCAGCGCCTGCAGCTGCCACGACACGTCGAGCGTCCCCGCCTCAAGGTCTACGCACGACCACGTGAGGCCGAGGCACTCGCCCTGCCGCATCCCCTGCAACAGCGCCGCGACCCACCTCGACGCATCCGGCCGGGCGGACGCGACCTCGAGCACCGCGACCGCGTCGTCGTACGTGAGCGCGTCACGGTCGTGCGCGGCCTTCGCCGGGGCGGGGACCAGCAGCACCCGCTCGGGCACGCGGTGCCCCTCGAGCATCGCCGCACGTAGAGCCCGCATGAGCACGCCCTGCGCGTACCGGGCCGTCGTCGACGACCGACCCGCAGCCTCGACCGCCGCCGTCGCGCGTCGCACGTCCGCCGGCGCCAGCTGGTCCAGGCGACGCTTGCCGATCGCGGGGATCACCCACCGGGTCATCGAGGACCGGTCCGTGGCGAACGTCTTGGGCCGCACCCGCTTCTCGTTCTCGGCGAGCCACGTCGCCGCCCACGCCTGCACCGTCGTGCCCGCGCGCACCGACTGGTCCGGCACGCCGTCGCGCTCGATCTCACGGCGCTGTGTCTCCAGGCGTCGCTTCGCCTCCGCCTCCGTCGACGCAGACACCGTGACCCGCCGGGGCGCACCCGTCTCGGTGTGACCGGCCAGGAGGGACCCGATCCACCGCCCGTCGGACGCGCGCTGGTACAGCGACCCGGACACGTACTGACGACGCTTCGCCCTGCTCATGAACGCTGACTGCGGGAAAGTCATGTAGCAATCTCACGACCCGTCAAGACCCGCAGTGACCCGACCGCGCAGCCACCCTGCACGTCATGACCCGTCCAGCACAGGTGTCAGGACCGACTACGGATCAGAAGGTTGGGGGTTCGAATCCCTTCGGGCGCACACACCGACGAAACGGCCTCACCCGGCAGGGTAGGGCCGTTCGTCGTTCCAGCCGCGCCGTAGACTGCGCCGGTGCGACGCTCCGACCGGGATGTGCGGGTGTGCTTCGTCGGCGACTCGTTCGTCGCCGGCGTGGGTGACGAGGCGGCCCTGGGCTGGGTCGGGCGGGTCGTGGCCGCGTCGGCGCAGCGGGGTCTGCCGCTCACGGCGTACAACCTCGGCGTCCGGCGCGAGACGTCGGAACAGGTCGTGTCCCGTCTCGCGCGCGAGGTCGGTCCGCGGCTCGCGCTCGCGGACGAGCCGCGCGTCGTCGTCTCCTTCGGGGTGAACGACGCGTCGCTCGCGGACGGCACGCCCCGGCTCGAGGTCGCCCGCTCGGTCGCGGCACTGCGCCGCGTGCGGCAGGAGCTCGGGCAGCTAGCCGTGCTGGTCGTCGGCCCGGTCGCGGTGGAGGACGACGACCACAACGCGCGCAGCGCCGTCCTCGACGCCGCGTTCCGCGACGAGGCGACGCGTTCGGGCCTCCCGTACGTCAGCGTGCTGGACCGGACGGTGCGCGACGGCGTGTGGCGGCGTGAGGTGCGCGCGGGGGACGGGGCGCACCCGGGCTCGGCGGGCTACGAGGTCCTCGCGGGGATGCTCGCCGAACCGGTCCTCGACTGGATCGGGTGACCCGACACCCGGGATGTTCACGACCGCTCCTGATTTCCGCACGACCGTGCTACGGTCGCCAGCATGACCAAGGGCGACGAGACGCGGCAGGTGATCCTGCACCGTGGCGTGGAGGCCGCGTACCGCGTCGGGCTGTCCGGGCTCACCATCGGTGAGCTCGCCCGTGCCACGGACCTGTCGAAGAGCGGCCTGTACGCGCACTTCCGGTCCAAGGAGTCCCTCCAGCTCGCGGTCCTCGGCCAGGCGCGCGCGGAGTTCGTCGACTCGGTGATCGCCCCTGCGCTGCGCACGCCGCGCGGCGAGCCGCGCCTGCGGGCGCTGTTCGAAGGATGGCTCGCGTGCGACCTGCGGGAGGACCCGGGCGGGTGCCTGTTCGTCAAGGCGGCGACCGAGCTGTCCGCGCAGCAGGGCCCGGTGCGCGACCAGCTCGTGCGTGACCACCGGGACCTCTACGACGTCGTCGCGCAGGTCTACCGCACGTGCGTCGCCGAGGGCGGGTTCCGCGACGACGTCGACCCCGAGCAGTTCGCCTCCGACCTCTACGGCATCATGCTCGGGGTGAACCACGCCCACGTCTTCATGGCCGACCCGCGCGCCGAGGAGCGGGCCCGCAGCGCGTTCGAGGCCCTTCTCGACGGCGCCCGCACGCCGGCGCGCGAGCCCGCACCCGCTCGCTGAGCCGTCCACCGACCCGTCACCGACCGTCCCCTGACCGGCAAGGCCCGAGCAACACCGACCGAGAGGAATCTCCCGTGGCCGCACCAGAGTCGCAGAAAAGCACGATCGTTCGTGCAGATGACCGCCGTCGAGTCGTGCGCCGTCGACGCGCGGCCACCCAGCTCGCACTCCTGCGGGCGCGCCTCGCCGTGCTGCAGCGCGTCGCCCCGCGGCGAGCGGCCAGGCTCGCGCTCGCCCTGTGGTGCACCCCGCAGTCCGGTGGGCCCCGGCACGACAACCGGTCAGAGCCCGGAGCCATCACCAGCGTCACGACGGAGACGGGGGCGTCCGTCGTCGTCGAGACGTGGGCGCCCGCGCTCGGCGATCGGCCCGAGGCCGGGGTCGTGTACCTCGTCCACGGCTGGGGCGGGTGGCGGGGGCAGCTCGGCGCGTTCGTCGAGCCGCTGCGCGCGCAGGGGTACCGCGTCGTGACGTTCGACGCCCCGAGCCACGGCGACTCGGGGCACGGCGCCCTCGGGCGCCACCGCAGCACCATGCCGGAGATGGCGAGCGCGCTGGCCGCCGTCGTGCGCGCCCACGGGGACGCGACGGCCGTCGTCGCCCACTCGCTCGCGACGGCGACCACGGTGCTCGCGGTGCGCGACGGCCTACCGACCGGACGCCTCGTCCTGGTCGCCGCGATCGACGACGTACTGGGCGAGATCGACACGTTCGGGGACGCGCTGGGACTCACGCAGCGGACGCGCGACCTCCTGCGTGGGCTCGTCGCCGACGTCGCCGCCCGACCGCTCGGCGACCTCGACGTCCGCGACACGCTGCGCACGCACGCGGTGCCGCCGGCGCTCGTCGTGCACGACCGCGGGGATCTGAGGCTGTCGTTCGCCGTCGGGGCGGCGCTCGCCGCGGACTGGCCCGAGGGCGAGCTGCTCGCGACGGACGGGCTCGGGCACCACCGCATCCTGCGGGACCCCGACGTCGTGCGTGCCGTGGTCGACTACGTGGCACCGGTGCGCGCGGTGGGGTCGAGGTCCGGCGGGGCCGGCGTCAGGCAGGCGGTCCGTACCCCGCGGCCCGCATGACGGCGCGGGCCCGGCTCGACCGGGAGAGCATCACGCACCCCGGGATGAACGCGCCGAGGAGCAGCGGTCCCCCGAAGAGCATGAGAGCCCACACCACCAGCGCGAGGTAGCCGGCCGCGGCGTTGTCGGTGTCGCTGTCCGCGTACGCGAGCAGCACGACGCTCAGCAGCGCCGCACCGGCCATCAGCCCGACCGGCGCCCAGATCAGCCACCACGCGGTCCGCCGGTACCTGCTCGTGAACGCGGCGGGTGGCAGCGGCGCGGGCGCCCGTGCCCCCGGCGGCGGGTACCCGGGCCGGTGCTGGGGATAGCCCTGCTGGGCGTATCCCTGCTGCGGGGAGGCCTGCGGGTAGCCGGGCTGAGGGTAGCCCTGGGGATACCCGTGCTGCGGGTGCTGCAGCGGGGACGACGGCGGAGTCTGCCCGGGCGGTTCGGTCACGTGCCGTGAATACCAGTCGCGCGTCCGGAGCGCCAGTCCCGTCCACCGTCGCCGAGCACGACTCTGCTCCGCGTCGAGCACGACCTGGGCGTCGCCAACCGCCGGATGACGACACTGAGGTCGTGTTCGGCGGTAGCGTCCGGGCATGGCTACGGACAAGGTCGACCTCAAGGTCCTGCACCGCGAGCTCTACGCCCCGCCCCGCGGCCGGTTCGTCGAGGTCGACGTCCCGCCGCTCACCTACCTCGCCGTCGACGGCGTGGGCGACCCGAACACCTCGCCCGAGTACGCGGAGGCGGTCGAGGCGCTGTTCTCGCTCTCCTACGCGGTGAAGTTCGCGAGCAAGCGGGAGGGGCGCGACTACGTCGTCGGTCCTCTCGAGGGCCTGTGGACGGCGGACGACCCCGGGACGTTCGTGCGGCGCGAGAAGGACGCCTGGCGCTGGACGCTGCTGATCCTCCAGCCTGACTGGGTGGACGAGGACCTCGTCGTCGCGGCGACGGCGACGGTCGCGGCGAAGAAGGACGCACCGGCGGCGCTCGACCGCGTGCGGCGCACCTCGATCACCGAGGGCCGTTCCGTCCAGACCCTGCACGTCGGGTCGTACGACGACGAAGGCCCCGTCCTCGCCGAGCTGCACGACACGTACCTGCCCGAGCACGGCCTGACGTTCGCCGGTCCCCACCACGAGATCTATCTGAGCGACGTGCGGCGCACCGACCCGGCGAAGCTCCGCACCGTCCTGCGTCAGCCGGTGCGGCCGGGCTGAGTCGGCGCGGCTCCCGCTGCTACCGGCCGTCGCGCACGAGGAACGGGTCGAGCAGGCCCGGCGCCGCGCGGACGGCGAACGCGAGCGCCGCGTCGGCGGCCACGTCCGGCGCCTCGTAGACGCCCCAGCCCGCGGCCGTCATCGTCGAGACGGTCCTGAGCCCGAGCCGTCGCTGCAGGACGGACTCCCGCAGCGCGATCGTGCTCACCGCGTCGCGCCGCAGGACCGTGGTCGCGCGGCTCAGGAGCCCGGAGCGGACGACGAGGTGGTCGCCGGCGATCGCGTGGCCCAGCGCGCGCCACGCGACGACGGCGCCGGCGAGCGCGAGCACCCACAGCGCCGCGCCCCACCAGATCGCCACGAACGGGACCGCGCCGTTCGCCGCGAGCCACCACAGCGCCGCCGTCACCGCACCGGACGTCGCGGTCGCCCACCAGAGCCGACGTCGTAGCGCGCCGCGGGGGTGGCGCGCGAGCGGGACGGTCAGCGGGTCGGGTTCCGCACCGAGGATCGCGCGCGCGACCGGGCGCGCGACCCAGACCGGTCCGCGCGGCAGGATCGTGGCGGGCTGCGACGTCGACCACACGGAGAGCCCCGTCGTGATGACCTGCGTGTCGGCCATGCCCATCCAGCGCCACAGCAGCGGCTCGCCGAGCTGCACGCCGCGCAGGCGCCGGTCGTCGCGGTTGACCTCGCGCGTCGTGAACAGGCCGTGGCGCGTGCGGAGCTGGGTCCCCTTCTCGCCGGGGACGCGCGCGAGCTCGAAGCCCCAGTGCGTGGTGAAGAAGCTCACGGCCATCCCGACGGCGCCGACGACCCCCGTGACGAGCAGACCGATCGCGATCGTGGCCGGCATGCCGAGCGAGTCCCAGTCGAGCAGCCCCTGGACCCACGCGAGGAGGTCGACGCCGAACGTCGCACCCAGCCAGTAGGCGCCCCACATCAGGCCTGCGGCGGTGAAGAAGCCCCAGACGCTGACGACGTTGTAGACGACCCACGACGGCCGGAACCGGGCGAGCACCCGGTCGTCCGCGACGTCGCGGACCGGCCCCCGGACCGGCAGCCGAACCGCACCGCGGGTCGCGTGCGGCTCCTCCTGCGACGCGAGCAGCTCGCGGCGCAGCGCCTCGGCGTCCGCCCGCACGACGGCGTCGAGCGAGAGCGCCGACTCCCCGGCGACGAGCTGCTGCCCCGCACCGACGAGCACGACGCGCAGCCCCGCGACGCGGTGCCGCAGGCGCGCCGTGATGTCGACGGACCGGATGCGGTCGCGTCGCACCGAGCGGTACCGGCGCACGAGGATGCCCGTGCGGCGCTCGACGTAGTCCTCCGTGATGCGGTAGCGCGTGAAGATCCACCGCAGCACGTTGCGCACCGCTCCCAGCACGCCGAACGCGCCGATCATGACGAGCCCCCACAGCGAGTCCCAGCTCGCGTCGACGCCGAACACCCACACCGCGAGCGCCGTCGGCGTGAGCGAGAGGACCGTCTGCGCGAGGTCGACCCAGATCATCCGCTGGCTCAGCCGGAGCCAGGGCGCGTCGTCGGCGACGGCGACCGGGGCGCCGGACTCGCGGACGGCCTCGTCGGCGGGCCGGTGCGCGCCGGGGTCGGTCAGCTCGACGCTCATGTCGCGTCGCCCGGGGTGCGCTCGGTGACGACCGTGAGCCGCTCGGCGATCTCGGCGGCCACGTCCTTGTCGAGCCCGACGACGTTGATCGCCCCGCTCGACGACGCGGTGGTCACGCGCAGGGTCGCCAGTCCGAGCATCTGCTCGAGCGGCCCGCGCACGGCGTCGACGGTCTGGACGCGCGAGAGCGGCGCGACCCGCCACTCGCGCACGAGCCAGCCCGTGAGCCCGTAGACGGCCTGGTCCGTGGTCTCCCAGCGGTGGACCGCGTACCGCCAGCGCGGCTCGACGAGCACGCGGACGGCGGTCCAGAGCGCGGAGAGCACGATCGGCGCGACCAGCCAGGGCCGCGCGGGGACCCAGAGCCACGCGACGACGGCGAGCACCACGAGCACGAGACCGGCCGAGCACAGACCGCGGAGCATCCACCACCGCACCGCGCGCGCGTCGACCCGGTGCACGGGCGGGCGCAGGCGCAGCGGTGCGGAGCCCGGTGCGGAGGCCTGGGTCGGTTCCATGGTCGACACCCTGCCGGTCTCGGGCGCCGCTCGGGAGTGCCGGATGTCATGTCCTCGCCGGGGCGGACCGGGGCTCGTCAGGGCGCCTCCTGGAAGGCTGCCACCATGCGGTCGAGGTGCGCCTCGAGCTCGTGGGGCTCGCGCGCGTCACCGACGACTCCCGGACGCCTCTGCCACGGCGCGGGCCCGTCGGTCCTCCGGTAGGCGACGCCCCGCGCGTCCAGGCGTCCCAGGTGCACGGCCAGCCGCTCGAGGAACTCCTCGCCGTCCTTCTCGCCCGCGGACCACAGGGCCTCGGCGAGCGCCGCGAGACGCGGGAACGCCATGTAGTCGAGCACCTGCCTCGAGTCGATGTGCTCCGTCCACAGGTTCGCCTGCGCGCCGAGCAGCGCGCCCGTCGCGCCGTCGGCGTCCGGGTCGGTCGCACCGGTCGGGTCGAACCGGTAGACGTCGAGCAGGCTCGTCACGGTCCCGGTCGGGACGGGCTCGTCCGGGTCGTCGGACTGCCGGTAGTCGAGGTAGACGCGGTCCGCCGGTGACGAGACGACGTCGTACCCGCGCCGCGCACCGACCCGCACCCCGCGCTCGCCGCGCCAGGACGCGACGATCACGCCCGGCACGTCGGGTCCCTCGAGCACCTCGTCCCAGACCATGGCCCGACGGCCGTGGCGGCCCAGGTGCCCCGCGAGGCGGGCGACGAGCCAGTTGTGCAGCTCCGGGTCCGTCGCGCCCCCGAGCGCGGCGCGCCGCGCGGCGACGCGCGGGTCGTCCCGCCAGCGGCGTTTGGGCGACTCGTCGCCGCCGAGGCACACGACGGGAGAGGGGAACAGCGTCACGACCTCGTCGAGCACGTCGCACAGGATCGCGAGCGTGGCGTCGTCGAGGCTGAGCACGTGGTCGGAGATCCCCCAGCGGGTCCACACCTCGGGGGCGAGCAGACCGCCGTCCGGCCCGACCTCGAGCCCGGCGCCCAGGGCGGGGTACGCAGCGACGAGCGCCTGCACGTGCCCGGGCACCTCGATCTCCGGGACGACCGTCACGAAGCGGTCGGCGGCGTACGAGACGATCTGCTCGACGTCCGCCCGGGTGTACCACCCGCCGTGCGGGCGGCCGTCGCCCGGCGCGTCATCGCCGGCGCCGACCTGCGACTCGCGGCGCCAGCCGCCGACCTCGGTCAGGCGGGGATACCCGGCGATCTCGAGCCGCCACCCCTGGTCGTCGGTCAGGTGGAGGTGGAGGGTGTTCATCCGGTGCATCGCGATGAGGTCCACGAACCGCAGCACGTCGTCGAGCGGCAGGAAGTGCCGTGCGACGTCGAGCAGCACGCCGCGCCAGGCGAATCGGGGCGCGTCCTCGACGACGCCGCACGGCAGCTCCCACGGGCCGTCGCCGACCTGCGCGCGGGCGAAGACCGACGACGGCAGCAGCTGCCGCACGGCCTGGAGCCCGTAGAAGACGCCCGCGGGGTCGCCGCCGCGCACGACGAGGTGCGTCGTCGTGATCTCGAGCGTGAACCCCTCGGAGGG
Source organism: Cellulosimicrobium sp. BMG9.22 (assembly GCF_059159975.1). Taxonomy (NCBI): domain Bacteria; kingdom Bacillati; phylum Actinomycetota; class Actinomycetes; order Micrococcales; family Promicromonosporaceae; genus Cellulosimicrobium; species Cellulosimicrobium sp. BMG9.22. The sequence continues at coordinate 54,449 of NZ_JBZGBY010000004.1, forward strand.
CAGTGCAGGGTCCAGGCCGAGCCGGATCGTCGCGTCCGTCGTCGGCGCGGGGGCCAGCGCGAGGCCGGTGGAGGCGCCCAGCTCCGCCCGGAACCACCCCGCCACGCGCTGCAGCGCGTCCGGCGCCCCCAGGGTGGAGGTCGCGTCGAGGCGGAGCGTGCCGTCCGCCCGGTCCCAGCGCAGCGGCCGGGGGACGAGCGCGGGCACGGCGTCGCTCGCCGGGACGCTCATCCCTTCACCGCCCCGGCCGTGAGTCCGCCCGTGACCTTGTTCTGCAGCACGGCGAACACGAGGAGCACCGGGAGCATGAACAGCGTGGCGGCCGCCATGGTCGCTCCCCAGTCGGTGCCGAAGGTGTTGCTGAACGACGACAGCCACACGGGCAGCGTGCGCTGGTCCTGGTCCTTGATGAGGAGCGTGTTCGCGAAGGCGAACTCGTTCCACGCCGTGATGAAGCCGAAGAGCGACGTGGAGAGCAGGCCCGGCGCGAGGAGGGGGAAGACGATCCGGCGGAACGCCGTGAGGTGCGAGCAGCCGTCGACGCGGGCCGCCTCCTCGAGCTCGACCGGGATCGCCTCGAGGAAGCCGCGCAGGGTGAGGACGGTGAACGGCAGGGTGATGACCACGTAGATCACGAGGAGCGTCGAGAGCTGGTCGAGAGCACCGGCGTCTCGTGCCACGACGTACATGGGGATGAGCAGGGCCTCCCACGGCGCCATCTGCGCCGCGAACACGACGAGCACGAACGCGCGACGGCCGGACCAGCGCAGCCGCGCCACCGCGAAGGCGGCGAGCGCCGCGACGACGAGCGCGACGAGCACCGCACCGACCGTGACGAGCAGGCTGTTGCGCCAGAACGACCAGAAGCCGTCGGCCGCGAAGGCCGTGCTGAAGTGGGTGGTCGTGAAGTTCTGCGGCCACAGCTGCGGGGTCTCGGACTGGATGTCGGGGGTCGGCTTGAACGCCGTGCTCACCATCCAGTAGACGGGGAAGAGCGAGGCGAGGAGCGTGATCACGGCCGCGACGCCGAGGGTGGCGCGCGTCCACGGGCGGGGGGTCATCGATCGGCCTCCTGGCGCAGGGACTGGCGGAAGTACACGAGCAGCAGGACGGTGAGCACGAGGACGGTGACGACGGAGACGGCGCCCGCCAGGTCGTACCGGTTGAGCGTCTGGGCGACCTGGTAGGCGTAGACCGGCAACGTGGTCGTGGCGTCGTTCGGGCCGCCCTCGCTGATCGCCCAGATCTGGACGAAGCACTTGAAGACCCAGATCACCTCGAGCGACGCGACGAGCCCGAACAGCGGCCGCAGGACCGGGAACGTGATGCGCCGGAACAGCGCCCACCCGGACGCGCCGTCGATCCGCGCGGCCTCGAAGAGCTCGGTCGGGACGGTCGTCAGGCCGGCGTACAGGGTGAGCGCGGCGAACGGGACCGACTGCCAGACGACGAGCACGACGATCAGCGCGAACGTCGCGAGGCCGTTCGCGAGCCACGAGTAGCCCTCGAACTGCTCGAGCCCCAGCTGGACGAGGAGCCAGTTGACGATCCCGAACCGCGACTGGAACAGCCACTGCCACACGGTCGTGGCCGCGATCACGGGCACCGCCCACACGATCACGAGCCCGGTCATGACCGCGACCCGCAGGAACCGGCCCAGGCGGGCGAGCATGAGCGCGACGAGCGTCGACAGCACCATGATGAGCACGACGTTCACCGCGGTGAACGCGAGCGTGCGGGCCACGACCTCCCAGAACACCCGGTCCGCGAGCAGCTCCCGGTAGTTCGCGAGACCCACGAAGGCCGGGTCGCCCTGGACGAGCTCGCGCAGGCCGAACGCCTGGAAGGACATGACGAGGTTGCGGACGACGGGGTACCCCAGCACCACCCCGACGAGCAGGACCGTCGGCGCGACCAGGAGGTAGGGCCAGACGGACGTCCGTCGCCGTCGTGGACCCGTCCGCGGAGCGGGGGGCCGCCGCCCTCCGCGCGGAGGGCGGCCTCGGTCGGGGACGCGCGGTGGTGTCGTCCTCGCGGCGACGTCGCTCGGGAAGGTCACGGGGCCTCCTGCGGCACTGGCGGGGTCTCGCGGTCGGGTCGCGGGTGGGACACCGACCGGTCGGGCACGGGGCAGGGGCGGGAGCGCCGGCAGGCCGAGAGGTCCCGGCCGGCGCTCCCGCCGGTTCGTGGAGCCGGTCAGCCCGCCTCGAGGGCTGCGGTGATCGCCTCCGAGGCGGCGGTCGCGGCTTCCTCCTGGTCGGCCCCCGTGAGGGCCTGGGTCATGTAGTTCTTGATCGGGTTGTTCGCCTCGACCGCCGCCCACTCGGGCGAGTTCGGGGTCGCGCGACCGTTGCGCGCCCCCTCGGCCATCGCGGCCGCCCCGGGGTCGTCCGCGAGGACGCCGGCGAGCGTCGTCTTGTTCGGGACGTAGCTCATCGCGACGGCGAGCTTCTCCTGCCACTCGTCCCCGGCGAGGGCAGCGACGAACGCGTACGCCTCGTCGGGGTGCGACGAGGTGAGCGGGATGACGAGGTCGGAACCGCCGGTGAAGACGGCTCCCGGCTCGTCGGCCGTCTTGCCCGGGATGGGGAAGTAGCCGATCTGGCCCTCGAGCTCGGGGTTCGCCTCGACGATCTGGCGTCCCGCGCCGGGCGTCGCGATGATCTGCGCGACGTTCCCCGCGGAGAACACGTCGACCTGGGGCGGGTTGGCCTCGTCGGAGTCCTTCGGTCCCTTGCCCAGCGCCTGGAGCTGCGCGTAGAAGTCCATGCCGGCGAGCGCCTCGGGCGTGTCGAGCGCGCCCTTCCAGACCTCGCCCTCCTGGACGGCGAGGTCGCCGCCCTCGTCCCACACGAACCCGGCGAGGGTGTACCAGTTCTGTCCCGGCAGGTAGATGCCCTGGACGTCGCCGGCGTTGAGCGTGGTCGTCGTGGCGACCCACTCGTCGCGCGTGGTCGGCGGCGCGGTGATCCCGGCCGCCTCGAAGAGCTCGGTGTTGTAGACGACGACGCGGTTGGCGGCGTAGTACGGGATGCCGTACTGCGCATCGCCGATGCGTCCCGGCTCGGCGAGGCCGGGGATCCAGTCCTCGCCGCCGAGCTCGTCGACCTTGTCCCCGAGGTCGGTCAGTCCGCCGCTCGCGGCGTACTGCGCGACCTGGGTGTTGCCGACCTCGATCACGTCGGGAGCGTCGTCGCTCGCGATCGCGGACACGACGCGCTGACCGATCCCGTCCCACTCCTGGATCTGCACGTTGACGTCGATGTCGGGGTTGTCCGCCTCGAAGTCGGTGACGAACTCCTCGAGGAAGGCGTCGGTCACGCTGTCGCGCATGAGCCAGACGTCGATGGTCGCGGCCTCGTCGGAGGGTTCCTCTCCGCCGGAGCCGGACGAGCACGCCGAGAGGGCCACAGCCAGCCCGGTCGCCAGGGCGAGGGCGGCGTATCGGTCTTTCCTCACGTTCACCTCACAGGTTGTGGGTATCCAGTGGACCACTGGTAAGTCAACTGGACAGTTTCATGGTGGAACGGGTGGGGTCAATCACCCGATGGTCACGATCCGGCCACGGTCCGGCCCCCGTCAGGAGCGGTCGGGCACCGTGTCGAGGTGGGCGACGTCGTCGGCCCGGTACCGGGCCACCTCGGCCTGGACCTGCGCCGGGGTCAGGCTCTGGCCCTGGGCGAAGTAGACGTAGTCCACCTTCTGGTCGTACGCACGGGGCGTGCTGCTCGCGACCAGGCCCCCCGAGATGATCCAGTGGTTGACGTTGATCGACATCGGCGTCTCCGGCACGTACGGCTGGCCGTGCGTCGCGAAGAGGCGGCCGTCGAGGTAGTACCGGATGAACGACTGGTCCACCGTGATGACGAGGTCGTGCCAGCCGGCGAAGCTCGTGCGCTCCTCGGTGTGGGTGTTGACCGCCTCCCAGGGCTCGGGCCGGTACGTCTCCCACGACGTCGCGTAGAGGATGTTCGCGGGCTCGCCCCAGCCGCCGTTGGGCAGGTACTCGAAGTCGAGCTCGCCGTAGTCCGGGTCCATCGGGGCGTCGAGCGGCGTGATGGTGAAGAAGGTCTGCACCATGTGGTCGCCGTCCGGGCCGGAGCGCGGGGCGTCGCTGAAGTGCACGCGCGCCGCGTACGTCCCGGCCGTGAACTTCTGCTCGTGGTACAGCTCGGACTGGCGCGTCCCGGCCGCCGTCCCGTCGGTGCTCGTCTCGAGGTTGAGCACGGGGTTCCCGTCGACGACGGGGAACGTCAGGTTCTCCGGCGCCCACGTCGCTCCCGGCACCCCCGGTCCACCGGCACCTGACTTCACCGTCCAGCCGCGCTGGGCGAGGCGGGGGTCGGAGTGGCCCGTGTAGGCGAAGTCGTCGAAGAGGACGGGCCCCGGGTCCGGCGGATCCACCGGTCCGCCCGTGTCCTCCTCGCCGGGCGCCGTGCCCCAGACGACCTCTCCGCCCGCACGGGCGGTGATCTTCTCCGACGCGGCGTAGGAGGTGCGGGACGCGTCGAAGGAGTAGTCGTCGCCCTGGGCGATGCGCTGCCAGTCGGCTCGGAAGAACCGCAGCTGGAGGTCGCCCGAGTGCTCTCCCGGGGCGAGGGAACCGGCCCCGGCAGCGAAGCCCACCTCGAGGAACCGGTCGGCAGCGGCCTCGGGATCGGTGATCTCGCCGAACGTCCCGGAGACGTTGGCGCAGCCGCGCACCGCCCAGGAGCAGGCGAAACGGTACTGGCCGACGCCCGGGTCGGCGGTGAAGTAGTAGCGGACCGTGAGGTCGGAGAGCGAGACGGGCGACGAGCCGACGTTGCGGATCCGCAACCAGGGCTCCACCTGGTCCGTGGTCGCCGAGGTGCTGCTCGTGCGGTACTCGACGACGACGTCCGGCGCGTCCTCGGCGACGGCCGGGGGCGCCGCCAGGAGCGTCGCGACGAGCCCGGCGGCCGCGACGGCGACCGCGAGGCGCCGTCCGGCGGAGGGTCTTCTGAGCAAGGTGGGCATGGTGATCTCCCGTTCGTGGTCTTCCGGGTGGACAGGCCGACGCGGGTGCTCGCGGGCTTCCGTGAGCACCGGTGGGCGCCGGTGTGCGTGACGTACGGTGGAGCGTCGTTGCTGGTACCAGTGGTCACTTCAAGTGGTCAACCGTGGCCAACATGGCACAGGGTGGCGGACTCGTCAAGGGCTGGCCTCGGGCGGCCGGGAGATGTCGACCGACGCGGTGTCGGCACGCCGCTCGCCGCGGCATCCCGCCGTTCGTGAGAGCGGTCTCACGGTGGAGGTGGCGCCGCGGCCGTGGCTGGCCCGCCGACGGCGTGCCTAAGATGCCCTGTGCACCACTGGTCAATGGCGGTGCCCCGGCACGAGAAGGAGGCACGGTGGAGGAGATCCGTTCCGGTCCGACGCGCAAGCGCGAGCAGGTGCGCGACCGGATCCTCGAGCTCGTCGAGTCGAGCCCGGTCGGTCATCCGCTGCCCTCGGAGCGCGACCTGAGCAAGCAGCTCGGCGTGTCCCGCCCGACGCTGCGCTCGGCGGTGGACGAGCTCGTCGCGGCCGGTCTCGTCATCCGGGAGCACGGACGCGGCATGTTCGTCGCGCGCGAGAAGGTCACGCAGGAGCTCGTCTCGCACGAGGCCGTCGCGGACGCCCCCCGTGCTCAGGGCGCGTGGTCGAGCCGCGTGCTCGACCTGACGACGATCGCGGCCGGGCCGCGCGTCGGCCGCCGGCTCACCGTCTCCCCGTCCGCGCCGGTGACGCACGTGGCCCGCCTCGCTCTCGTCGACGGCGAGCCGATCGCCATCGAGTACCTCTACTTCCCGGCGCACCTGGTCCCGGGGCTCGCGGCGGGCGACGTCGAGTCCGGTGACCTCTATGACCTCCTGCGCGAGCGCTACGGCGTCCGGGTCAGCAGGGCGACCCAGTCGATGGAGGCGACCGTGACGAGCGAGGAGGAGGCGTCCATCATGGGCGTCGCGCCGTTCTCCGCGGCGCTCGTCTTCGAGCGGCTCACGGTCGACGTCGACGCGCGGCCCGTCGAGTACGTCCACTCGCTCTACCGCGGGGACAGGTACCGGATCGTGTCGCGGCTCGCGCTCGACACGGCGACGCCCGACCCGTCACGTCCGGCCGAGGGGCGCCCGGCGGGCGCCCACTACCCGGGGATGCCGGGGAGCCTCGCGGGCGCACCCGTCGCCTACCGCACGACGGGCGACGTCCAGTCCTCGGGCTGAGCCCGTCGGTCAGAGGCCGCTCGCGAGGAGGAAGACCGCGGTCGCGTGCGCGAGCGTCGCCGGGATCACGCCGTTCCAGGCGCGCAGCCCCGCGCAGACGAGCCCTTCGGCGAGGGTGAACACGAGGATCGGCCAGCCGACGTCGGTGACCGTGGTCGCGAGGTAGGCGTGGCACGCGGCGAACAGCACGCCGAACGCGACGTCCCCGCCTCGGTCGCCGACCGGGTGCGCGGAGCCGAGGAGCAGGAAGGGCGTCGCGACGACGGCGCCCGCGGCCAGTCCCGCGAGGATCATCCTGGCGTCGACGGACCCCCACCGCACGAGGGCACGCAGGTCGGGGGCGCGCCACAGGACGAGCGCTGACAGTACTTCCCGAACAAGGAGGCGCTCGTGGTGGCGCTCGCCGCGCGACACCTCGCCGTGACGTCCTCCGAGCTCCGCGACCTTCTCGCCGATCCGTCCGGGCCTCGGGGAGCCTTCGCGATCTCCTCCGGACGGTCATCGGGGCGACCGCCCGGGCGCACGTCGACGAACCCGCGGCCGACCTTGGACCTGATCACCGGTCTCTGGGAACGCGCGCTCGCGTGACGGTCCGGGACGGCCGGTCGAGGCCGTCCGCCTGGTGCTCGACGGCGGGCGGCGGCTCGGTGACCGTTCTCAGCCCTCCGCGGCGGCGACGAGCTCGGACTGGAACGTCGCGAGGTCGGAGTCCCCTGTCGTGAACGTGCTCGTCGCGTCGGAGATCGCGTTGAGCGTCGCGACGGGCACGGCGGCACCGTGCGCGAGGGAGGGCACGATGGTGTCCTGGCCGAACGACTCGATCGCGGTCTGCTGGTACGCGGAGAACTCCGCCGGGTCGGCGTCGGTGCGGGCCGGGATGGAACCCTTGGCCTTGTTGAAAGCGACCTGGCCCTCCAGCGAGCCGACGGTCTCGAGCCACGCCTTGGCCCCCTCGGGGTTCGGCGCTCCCGCAGGGAGGGTGAACGAGTCGGCGAGGAAGTCGAACACGCCGTCCGTGCCCGGGACGGGAGCAGCGGTGAAGTCGGTACCGAGCACCTTGCCCTGCTCCTCGAACGCCGCGACGGCCCAGTCGCCCATGACGTTGAACGCGGCGGTGCCGTCGACCACCATCTGCGTCGCCTCGGGCCAGTCGAGCCGGTCACGGTCGGTGTTGGTGTAGCTCATGAGCCTCTCGAAGTCCTCGAGGGCGGCCGTGACCTCGGCGCCGGACCAGTCGGTCGAGCCGTCCCAGAGGCCGCTGTACGCCTCCGGGCCGAGGTGGGCGAGGAGGACCGTCTCGAGCAGGTGGACCTGGGTCCACCTCGTGGCGACCGACAGCGGCGTGACGCCTGCGGACCGGAGCTTGTCGAGGTCCGCCATCCAGGCGTCGAGGTCGGCGTACCGCGCCGCCGGGTCGATGCCGTGCGCCGCGAGGACCGTCGGGTTGGCCCACAGCACGTTGGCGCGGTGGACGTTCACGGGGACCGAGTAGATCGCACCGTCGGTGGATCTGAGGCGGTCGACGAGCTCGGCCGGGAAGACGTCCACGAGGCCGAGCTCGTCGTACAGGGAGGAGACGTCCTCGATCTGTGCGGCGTCGACGTAGTCCTGCAGCTCGGCACCGGCGTGCGCCTGGAACGTGTCCGGCGGGTCCTGTGCCCGGAGGCGGGACTGGAGGAGGTCCTTCGCCGCCGATCCGGCGCCACCGGCGACCGCCCCGTTGAAGAACTCGACCTCCGGGTGCTGCTCGTCGAAGACGCCGACCAGCGCGTCGAGGCCCGCCTTCTCGGAGCCCGCGGCCCACCAGGTGAAGACCTCGACGTCGTCGGAGCCGTCGCCCTCGACGGGGCTCACCTCGTCGGGAGCACCGCTGCACGCGGCGAGCGCGAGACCCACGAGAGCGGCCGTCACCGCCGTCGTGCTCCTGCGAGCGATGCGCATCGTCATCTCCCTACGCCTTCTCCGGACGTGCGGACCGGCTCCGCGCCCGTCTCGCGCGCGGTAGGGCGCACCGGCGCGCCCCTCGAACCTGCTGCCCATACAACGGCGTGCGCCACCGCGCTGTCAAAAGGGAGGTGAGCCCTCCGCCGTCGTCCCGATCACGCGTCACCCCAGGTGGTGGAACGCCGACGGTATCCTGACCGTCGTGCGCGCTGACCGGTTGACCCCGGGCTCGCAGACTTCACTGCGTGAGGCCAACCGAGCCAGGATCGTGAGCGCCGTCCAGCAGCGTGGCTCCCTCACGCAGATCGAGCTGGCCGGCGTCACGGGGCTGTCCCCGGCCACGGTCTCCAACATCGTCAAGGAGCTCACGGGGGCGGGCGTCCTCCACACCTCGCCGTCGACGCGCAGCGGCCGGCGAGCGCTGCAGGTCACGCTCGCGCGCAACCTGGGGCTCGTGGCCGGGGTGCACTTCGGGACCCGCTCGCTGCGGGTCGCCCTCGCCGACGCCTCGATGCGGGTGCTCGCCCTCCAACGCATGCCGCTCGCCCCGGACCACCGTGCCGACACGGGCCTCCAGCGCGCCGCGATGCTGGTCGAGGAGATGGTCGCGTCCGTCGACGCGGCTCCCGGCGAGCTCCTCGCCGTCGGCGTCGGGGTCCCGGCGCCCGTGGACGTGCGCACCGGGCGCATCGCGACCGTGGGGATGTTGCGCGGCTGGGACGGCGTCGTCGTGCCGGAGCTGCTCGAGTCCGAGCTCGGTGCCCCGGTGACGGTCGACAACGACGCGAACCTCGGCGCGCTGGCCGAGACCCGGTTCGGCGCCGCCGTCGGGCACGACGCCGTCGCGTACCTGCGCGTGTCGCACGGCGTCGGCGGCGGCCTCGTGCTCGGCGGTCGGGTGGTGCACGGGCGCGCGGGCGTCGCGGGCGAGGTCGGGCACGTGACGATCGACGAGAACGGGCCGGTCTGCCGGTGCGGCAACCGCGGCTGTCTCGAGATGTTCGTCGGGGCGAACGTGCTGCTCGGCATGCTCTCGGAGAGCCGCGGGCACCTCACGCTGCGCGACGTCATCGCGCGCGCCCGCGAGGGCGACCCCGGGTGCCGCCGCGTCCTGTTCGACGCCGGGCAGCACCTCGGTGTCGCCGCCGCGAACCTGTGCAACCTGTTCGACCCCGAGATCGTCGTCGTCGGCGGACAGCTCGCCGAGGCGGGTGAGATCCTCCTCGGACCGCTGCGCACCGTCCTCGAGCAGCGCACCGTGCCCAGCACCGCCGGACCCGTCGAGGTCGTCGCGTCCGCGCTGGGCTCGGCGGCCGAGGTCCGCGGTGCGCTCGCCGTCGCGCTCGACACCGCGCGCGTCCGCGGCGCCCTGGGGGTGGGTGGATGAGTCGCCGCACCGGGACCGCGCGACGCTCGCCGCGTCGTCGGGCCCCCCTGCTCGCCGCGCTCGCCGCGGTGACGCTCGCGCTCGGCGCGGGCTGCGCCGTCGACCAGGGCACGGAGCAGACCGGCCGCTCCGAGGGGACGATCGGGCTCCTGCTGCCCGAGGCCAAGACGGCCCGGTACGAGACCACCGACCGGCCGACGTTCGTGGCCGTGGTGGGGCAGCGGTGCCCCACGTGCGAGGTGCTGTACGCCAACGCCGCGCAGGACGCGGCGAACCAGCAGCTGCAGGCCGAGTCGATGCTCGCACGCGGCGCCGACGTGCTCGTGCTCGACGCGGTCGACTCCGTCGCAGCCGTGAGCATCGTCGCGCAGGCCCGGCGCCTCGAGGTACCGGTCATCGCCTACGATCGCTTCGTCGCCGACGCGGACTACTACGTGTCGTTCGACAACGAGCTCATCGGGTACCTCCAGGGCGTGGCGCTCGTCGACGCGGTCCTCGCGGCCGCGGAGCAGGACCCGCCTCCGGACCGTCGGCGACCGGGCGTCCTGCTCGTCCACGGGTCGCCGACAGACCCGAACGCCGCGGAGTACGCGGCCGGAACCCGCCGTGCCTTCGACGGAGAGGACATCGACGTGCTCGCCGAGTACGAGACCCCCGACTGGAGCCCCGACAAGGCGAACGAGTGGGTCGAGGGCCAGCTCACCCAGTTCGCAGGCCGCGTCGACGGCGTGCTCGCCGCGAGCGACGGCGTCGCGGGCGGGGCGATCGCCGCGATGAAGGCCGCCGGCCTCGACCCCGTCCCGCCCACGACCGGGCAGGACGGCGAGCTCGCCGCCGTCCAGCGCATCCTCTCGGGAGACCAGTACATGACCGTCTACAAGGCGACCGCGCAGCAGGCCCGCACGGCGGCGGAGCTCGCCGTGCGCGTGCTGCGCGGCGAGGACCCGAGCGCGACGGCGGTCATCGACGGGGTGCCGAGCCTCCTGCTCGCGCCGCGCGCCGTCGGCGTCGACGACGTCCAGCGGGTGATCGTCGACGGCGGCGTCTACACCGTGGACGAGATCTGCACGCCGTACTACGTCGACGCGTGCCTCGACGCCGGCCTGCTGGAGGTGTCGTGAGCGCGCGCGAGCCCGTGCTGTCCCTGCGCGGGGTGTCGAAGAGCTTCGGCGGGGTGCGCGCCCTCGTCGACGTGGACGTCGACGTGCACGAGCACGAGGTCCTCGCCGTCGTCGGCGACAACGGCGCGGGAAAGTCGACGCTCGCGGGCGTCGTCGCCGGCGCGTTCCGGCCCGACGCGGGGCAGGTCCTGCTCGACGGCGATCCCGTCGTCCTCGCGTCGCCGGCGACGGCCCGCGCGCACGGCATCGCCGCCGTCTTCCAGCAGCTCGCGCTCGTCGACGACCTCGACGTCGTAGAGAACGTGTTCCTCGGGCAGGAGACGCTGCACGGGCCGTTCCTCGACGAGATCGCGATGGAGCGCGAGGCGTGGGCGCTGCTCGACCAGCTGGCCGCGACCGTGCCGTCGGTGCGCCAGCCGGTGCGCACGCTGTCCGGGGGGCAGCGGCAGGTCGTCGCCGTCGCACGCGCCCTGCTCGGCGCCCCGCGGGTCCTCGTCCTCGACGAGCCGACGGCGGCCCTCGGCATCCGCCAGACGGCCGAGGTCCTCAACCTCATCGAGAAGCTGCGCGAGCGGGGTCACGCGGTCGTGCTCATCAGCCACCAGGCGGGCGAGCTCCAGGCGGTCGCGGACCGCATCGTCGTGCTGCGCCTCGGGCGCGTGCACGGCGAGTTCTCCGGCGACACGTCGTACGAGGACCTGCTCGCGGCGATGACGGGCGCCGTCCGACCCGCCCGCCCGGCCGGCCCCGGCCGGGAGCGCGGCGTCCGGCGGGCCGACGGGACCGGGGCGGTGCAGCGATGAGCGTCCCCGGCCGCACCTCCGGCGCCACCCTCGACCGCCAGGGCGCGCTCTCGGGCAGCGTCGTGCAGCGCGTGCGCGGCGCGCACCTGGGCATGCTCCCCATCGTCGGGGCGCTCGTCCTCATCTGGGTCGTGCTCGGCGCGATCAACCCGGCGTTCCTGTCCGCCGAGAACCTCGTCAACCTCACGCTCCAGAGCGCGCCCACCGGGATCATCGCGCTCGGCGTCGTGCTCGTGCTGCTCGTGGGGCAGATCGACCTGTCGGTCGGCTCGGTGAGCGGGCTCGCGGCGGCCGTGCTCGCGGTCGGGACGGTCGGTCTCGGCTGGCCGGTGGCGCTCGCGATCGTGGCCGCGCTCGCGGTGGGGGTCGTCGTCGGGCTCGGGTACGGGGCTCTCTCGACGCGGCTCGGGCTGCCGTCGTTCGTCTTCACGCTCGCCGGCCTGCTCATCTTCACCGGCGTCCAGCTTCGCGTCCTGGGGCCGAACGGCTCCGTCAACCTCCCGTTCGAGTCGTGGCTCGTGCGGACCGTCCAGCAGGGGTTCCTCGCTCCGGGGGTCGCCTGGGGCCTGGTCGTCGTCGTCGTCCTCGGGTACGCCGGGCTGCGCGTCCTCGACCACGCGCGCCGCGTGCGTGCGGAGCTCCCGAGCCCCGGGCTCGTCCGCATCGCCGTCCGGACCGGGATCCTCGCAGCCGTCCTCGCCGGCACGGTGGCCTACCTGGGCACCGCGCGCGGGATCGGGTACACGGTCGTGCTGTTCCTCGCGCTCGTCGTCGTCGTGGACGTGCTGCTGCGCCGCACGCGCTGGGGCCGCTCGGTGCGCGCCGTCGGCGGGAACCGGCGCTCCGCGGTGCTCGCGGGCGTCGCGGTGCGCCGCACGGTGGTGTCGTGCTTCGTCGCGTGCTCGACCTTCGCCGCGCTCGGCGGCGTCCTCGCCGCCGGCCGCCTGGCGGCCGCGAACCAGGGGACGGGCGGAGCCGACACCTACCTCACGGCGATCGCCGCGGCGGTCATCGGCGGCACGAGCCTGTTCGGCGGGCGCGGCAGCGCCTGGTCCGCGCTCCTCGGCGTCCTCGTCATCCAGTCGATCGCGAACGGGCTCACGCTGCTCAACCTCGACACGGCGACGCGCTACATCGTGACGGGAGCGGTGCTGCTGCTCGCTATCGTCGTCGACATGCTCATCCGTGGTCGTCGGGAGGTCTGAGAATGGTCCAGCAGGGGGAAGACGGCGGGCCGGTGCCGCCGGGCGGGTCCACGACGGCGCTCGCGGACGGCGGGGCGGCGCGCCCGCACGTCGGGCGGGGAGGCCGTCGGCCCACGCTCGCCGCCGTGGCCGAGGCCGCCGGGGTGAGCCTCAAGACGGCGTCGCGCGTCCTCAACGAGGAGCCCAACGTCGCGCCGCCCACGCGCGCGAAGGTGCAGGAGGCGGCGCTGCGGCTCGGGTTCCGGCGCAACGCCGTCGCTGCGGACCTCGCGCGCGGAGGGTCGTCACGCCTCGTCGGTTTCGTCACCGGCGACCTCGCGAACCCGTTCTACTCGGCGCTCGCGAGCGGCATCGAGCGCGAGCTGCGCCACCACGGCCTGCAGCTCATCACGACGAGCTCCGACGAGGAGCCCGAGCGCGAGCACTCGCTCACCGAGGCGCTCGTCGAGCGCCGCGTGGGGGCGCTCGTGGTGACGCCGACCTCGACCGACCACGCGGCGCTGCAGCGCGAGCTCGACGACGGGCTGCCCGTCGTCTTCGTCGACCGCCCCGCGCAGGGGGTCGACGCGGACACGGTCGTCATCGACAACCGCGGCGGCGTGCGCGACGCCGTCACCCACCTGCTCGGGCACGGTCACCGGCGCATCGCCCTCGTGGGCGACGTCTCGCGCCTGTGGACGTTCCAGGAGCGTCGCGACGAGTTCGTCGCGACGCTGCGCGGCGCCGGGATCGAGGACCCTTCCCGCTACGTGCGCGACGGTGCGCACGACGCCGAGCTCGCGCACGCGTTCGTCGCCGAGCTGCTCGCCCTGCCGGAGCCGCCGACGGCGCTCGTCACGGCGAACAACAAGATCACGGTCGGCGCGCTGCACGCGCTCCGGGACCGCTCGACCCGCGGCGGCGCGCCCGAGGTGGCGCTCGTCGGCTTCGACGACTTCGAGCTCGCCGACCTGCTGGACGTGACGGTCGTGGGCTACGACGTCGTGGAGATGGGCCGGCAGGCGGCGGCGCTGGCCGTCTCGCGCGCCGAGAACCCGACCCTCGCCCCGCGGCTGGTCGTCGTCCCGACGCGGCTGGTCGTGCGGGGCACCGGCGAGGTGCGGGGACCGGTGACGTGAGGCGTCCGGGACCTCGGCCGGACCCGCGTCGGGAGGACTCCCGGCCGCGCGACGTTGACAAGCGGCCCGGCGCGGCATAGGTTCGGAGCCGCCCCTGACAGCGCTTCCCCCCTGCGCGCTGTCAGGGGCACCTACGAATCCTGACAGCGCTGTCAGACGATCGAAGGAGATCGCGTCCATGACCAGATCCCTCTCGCCCGCGCGCGCGAGGTCCGCGCGGCCCGGCAACGGCCGAGCACGCCCTGTGGGCGTCCTCCTCGCCGCGGCCCTCGCCGTCCCGCTCGCGGTCCCCGTGGGCGTCCTGGCCGCCGCCCCAGCGGCCGCGGCCGAGCCGGGCGACTTCTCGTCGTCGTTCGAGACGGGCGACCCGGCCGCGCTGCCCACCACGGTCGCGCAGCGCGACGGCGCGCCCTGGCAGTCGAACATCGGGTCGTTCACCAGCGGGCTTCCCGGCAGCGTGCTCGCGAAGCTCAAGACCGTCACGGCGAGCGCCCAGAACCTGCCGAACGAGGGCGCGGCCAACCTCGCCGACGGCAGCTCGGGCACCAAGTGGCTCGCGTTCGCCTCCACCGGCTGGGTGACCTACGAGTTCACCGAGCCCGTCGCGTTCTCCGCCTACGCGCTGACGTCGGCCGACGACGCCGCCGGGCGCGACCCGAAGAGCTGGACGATCGAGGGGTCGAACGACGGCACCACGTGGGCCCCGCTCGACCAGCGCACGGACGAGGACTTCCCCGAGCGCCAGCAGCAGCGCCTCTTCGAGCTCGACGGCCCGACCGAGGCGTACACCTTCCTGCGCCTGAACGTCACCGCGAACTCGGGCGACCCGATCGTCCAGCTCGGCGGGTGGGACCTCTCGGCCGACCTGAGCGCGGGCCCGTCTGCCGCGCCCATGACGACCAAGGTCGGCACCGGCCCGCGCGTGAACTTCACCAACAAGGCCGGCGTCGGGTTCTCGGGCCTCGCCTCGCTGCGCTACGACGGCTCGCACCTCGCCGACGGCGAGGCCTACGCGACGAACGTCCTCTACGACGACCTGGACGTCGTCGTCGGCGAGGACACGCGCCTGAGCTACACGATCTTCCCCGAGCTCCTGGACGACCTGCAGTACCCGTCGACGTACGCCGCGGTGGACGTGCAGTTCACGGACGGCACGTTCCTCTCCGACCTCGGTGCGCGTGACGCGCACGAGACGATGGCGACCGCGCAGGCGCAGGGCGAGGGCAAGATCCTCTACGCCGACCAGTGGAACTCGGTCCGGATCGACCTCGGCGAGTTCGCCGCGGGCAAGACGGTCGACCAGGTGCTGCTCGGCTACGACAACCCGGGCGGCCTCGCCGGGACGCGGTTCGCGGGCTGGCTGGACGACGTCGCCATCGAGGCCCATCCGGAGACGATCGACGGCTCGAGCCTCGTCAACTACGTGGAGCCGCGCCGCGGGACGCTCTCGAGCGGCAGCTTCTCGCGCGGGAACAACATCCCCGCGACGGCCGTGCCGAACGGGTTCAACTTCTGGGTGCCGATGACCAACGGGTCGTCCCAGAACTGGCACTACGAGTACCAGAAGGCGAACAACGCCAACAACAAGCCCGTGCTGCAGGGTCTCGGCATCTCGCACGCGCCCAGCCCGTGGATGGGCGACCGCAACCAGCTGACGTTCCTGCCGGCGATCAGCCCGGCGTCGGGCGCGCCGGACGCGACGATGACCACGCGCGGTCTCGAGTTCGACCACGCGGACGAGACCTCGCGCCCCGACTACTACGGGGTCTCCTTCACCAACGGCAGCGAGATCGAGGTCACGCCGACCGACCACGCCGCGGTGCTGCGCCTGACGTACCCGGGGAACGTGGGGCACGTGCTCGTCGACAAGGTCGACGGGACGTCGAAGCTCACGCTCGACCAGGCCACCGGCACGCTCACCGGCTGGGTCGAGAACGGCAGCGGCCTGTCCGTGGGCCGCACGCGCATGTTCGTCGCCGGCACCTTCGACCGTAGTCCGACGGCGGTCGGGACGGCGGCGGGCAACCGCGCCGACGCGCGCTACGCCACGTTCGACACGTCGTCGGACAAGAGCGTGGAGCTGCGCGTCGCGACGTCGTTCATCAGCCTCGACCAGGCTCGCAGGAACCTCGATCTCGAGGTGACCGGGCGCTCGTTCGACGACGTCCAGCAGGCCGCGGAGCAGCAGTGGAACGACCGGCTCGGGGTCATGGAGGTCGAGGGGGCGAGCGAGGACGAGCTCGTCACGCTGTACTCGAACCTCTACCGCCTCAACCTGTACCCGAACTCGCAGTTCGAGAACACGGGCACGGCCGACGCGCCCGTGTACAAGTACGCGAGCCCGGTCTCGCCGACCACCGGCACGGCGACCGACACCACGACGAACGCGAAGGTCGTCGACGGCAAGATCTACGTGAACAACGGGTTCTGGGACACGTACCGCACGGCGTGGCCGGCGTACTCGTTCCTCTACCCGGAGCTCGCCGACGAGCTGGTCGACGGCTTCGTCCAGCAGTACCGCGACGGCGGCTGGATCGCGCGCTGGTCCTCGCCGGGCTACGCCGACCTCATGACAGGCACGAGCTCCGACGTCGCGTTCGCCGACGCCTACCTCAAGGGCTCGCTCGACACCCGGTCCGCGCTCGACGCGTACGACGCCGCGCTGCGCAACGCGACCGTCGCGCCGCCGAGCAACGCGGTGGGTCGCAAGGGCCTGGAGACGTCGCCGTTCCTCGGGTTCACCCCGGAATCCACGCACGAGTCCCCGTCGTGGGGCCTCGAGGGCCTGATCAACGACTTCGGCATCGGCAACATGGCCGCCGCCCTCGCCGAGGACCCGGCCACCCCGGAGGAGCGCCGTCAGACGCTCCGCGAGGACTCGGCCTACTTCCTCGAGCGCGCGACGCACTACGTCGAGCTGTTCTACCCCGAGGCCGGCTTCTTCGTGCCGCGGCACGAAGACGGCTCGTGGGCCGTCGACGCGGAGACCTACGACCCCATGAGCTGGGGTGGCGGGTACACCGAGACGAACGGCTGGAACTTCGCGTTCCACGCCCCGCAGGACCCGCAGGGTCTGGCCAACCTCTACGGCGGCAAGCAGGGCCTGGAGGACAAGCTCGACGAGTTCTTCTCCACCCCGGAGGTCGGCGCCGGCAGCGGCGGCATCCACGAGCAGCGCGAGCAGCGCGACGTGCGCATGGGGACGTGGGGCATGAGCAACCAGGTTGCCCACCACATCCCGTGGCTGTACGACGCCGCGGGCGCTCCCTCGAAGACCCAGGAGAAGGTGCGTGAGGTCACGCGTCGCCTGTTCGTCGGCAGCGAGATCGGCCAGGGCTACCCGGGTGACGAGGACAACGGCGAGATGTCGTCGTGGTGGATCTTCGCCTCGCTCGGCTTCTACCCGCTGCAGGTCGGCTCCGACCAGTACGTGGTCGGCTCGCCGCTGTTCGACTCCGCGACCGTCCACCTGCCGGGCGGCGACCTCGTGGTCAATGCCGCGAACAACTCCGTGGACAACGTCTACGTGCAGTCCCTCGCGGTGAACGGCGAGGCCCGCACCTCGACCTCGATCTCCCAGGCCGACCTGACGGGCGGCGCGACGCTGGACTTCGTCATGGGCCCGGAGCCGTCGGACTGGGGCACCGGCCCCGACGACGCGCCGCCGTCGCTCACCGAGGGCGACGAGCCCCCGACGCCGGTGAAGGACGCGACGACGGCGGGCCTCGGCACGACGACCGTCGCGGACGGCGACGCGTCGACGAGCGCCGCGGCGCTGACGGACAACACGTCCGGCACGCGCACGACGTTCGCCACCGGCACGCCCACGATCACGTGGGCGGGCAACGGCATCCGGCCGACGGTCGGGTCGTACACGCTCACGTCCGGGGCGAGCGGGACGGCGTCGCCGTCCGCGTGGACCCTGGAGGGCTCGGACGACGGCGAGACCTGGACGACGCTCGACGAGCGGTCCGGCGAGCAGTTCCGCTGGGCGCTCCAGACGCGGCCGTTCACGGTCGGGGAGCCGACGGCGTACGCGCAGTACCGCGTCGTCGTCACCGGCACCGCCGGGGAGGGTGCGCTCTCGCTCGCCGAGGTCGAGCTCCTCGCCGACCCGAGGGAGTCGGGAGCCGACGAGCTCACGCTCACGGCCGCGGCCGAACGCGACACCGTCACGGGCCGCGAGGTCTCGGGCTCGTTCGCGACCCTCACCGGGGTCGAGGGCGACCCGGCCGAGCTCGACGTGCAGGTGTCGTTCGGCGACGGCTCCGAGCCGGTCGCCGGGACGCTCACGGAGGGCTCGTTCGGCGGGTACGCGGTGCACGCCGCGCACACGTGGACGGCGCCGGGCGTCTACCCGGTGACGGTCACCGTCTCGGGTGACGGGGCCGAGCCCGTCTCGGCGAGCTCGTACGCCACCGTCGCGCTCCAGCGCGAGGGCTCGCTCGTGGGCGCCTACGACAACGTGTGCCTCGGCGACGCCGGGACCACGGTCGGCAGCTGCGACGGGCAGGGCGTGTTCTTCGACCGCGCCCAGCTCGCCGCGAAGGGCTTCGTCCAGGGCGAGCGCGGCACGGTGCCCGGCACCGACCTCGCGTTCCGTGTCCCGGCGATCCCCGCCGGGCAACCCGACAACGCGACGGGCGACGGGCAGACCATCGAGCTCGACGTCCCCGCGGACGCCGAGCAGCTCTCGGTGATCGGCACGGGCACGGAGAAGAACCAGGAGGCCGCCGGCACCCTGACCTTCGACGACGGCTCGACGCAGGCGATCGACCTGAGCTTCGGCGACTGGTCGGGCGCGGCCCGCAACCCGGTGTTCGGGAACATCCCGGTGGCCGTGACGGACCACCGCCTGCGTGGTGGCAGCCCGCAGACCGGTACGCCCGCCGCGTTCTTCGCGACGGCGCCGATCGACCTGCCGGCCGGGAAGCGGGCCGTGAGCCTCACGCTCCCCGACCAGCCGGGAGTCCTCGAGCGGGACGGGCGCATCCACGTCGTCGCGGTCGCGCACGACGGCACGTTCGTCGAGCACCCCGCGCTCGAGGTGACGCCGGCGGACGGCGTGAACCTCGCCGTCGGGCAGGCCTCCGACGCCGTGCTCGCCCAGGTGACCGGCGGCCGCGAGGGCGCCGAGCTCCGCGCGGCGGTCACGTGGGGCGACGGCTCCGACGTCACCGCCGGCACGGTGACGGACGGTACCGTGTCCGGGTCGCACGCCTACGCGGCGCCCGGGACGTACACCGCGTACGTCGTGGTC
Source organism: Cellulosimicrobium sp. BMG9.22 (assembly GCF_059159975.1). Taxonomy (NCBI): domain Bacteria; kingdom Bacillati; phylum Actinomycetota; class Actinomycetes; order Micrococcales; family Promicromonosporaceae; genus Cellulosimicrobium; species Cellulosimicrobium sp. BMG9.22. The sequence goes on from NZ_JBZGBY010000004.1 coordinate 73,511, forward strand.
GACGACGGGTGGACGAGCCAGGTGGTGGAGGTCCCCGTGACCGTGGCCGACGGCGAGCCCTCCCTCGCGATCGACGTCACCGCGAGCCCGCGCTGCCTCGCCGGCACGGCGTACGTCGCGGTCCGGGCCACCAACGGCGAGGACGCACCGGTCGCGATCCGGCTCGTCACGCCGTCGGGCACCAAGGAGTTCCCGGCCGTCGCACCGGGGGCCAACGCCTACCAGTCGTTCTCCACGCGGGCGACGTCCGTGGAGGCCGGCACCTCGACGGTCGAGGCCGTGCGCGGGAGCGGCGACGAGGAGGTGTCGGTGTCGATCGAGGCGGACCATGCCGCGCTGAGCTGCGGCTGAAACAGTTTCGCCTGACGGCCCGGACGTCCGGGCCGTGAGGTGAGAGCGCACCATCGGCGGTGCCCCGGGATGATCGCCCCGAGGCACCGCGCCGTCCGGGCACATGCCCGGACGGCACCACGCACCCAGCACGAGAAGGACCAGCAGATGACCGAGCGCCCGACCGACCAGCCCACGAACACCAGCGCCTCCCGGGTCGACCCCACGGCCGATCTCACGACATGGCGGCGCGACCAGCTCGCCGACCTCCTGTACTTCGGCGCGGCCTCCCTGCGGTCGGACGGCGCCGCGCAGTGGCTCGACGACCACGACGTCCCTGACCTCGCGCGACCGGTGCACACCTGGATCACGGCGCGCATGGCGCACGTCTACGCCTTCTCGTCCTTGCTCGGCGTCCCCGGCGCGGGCGAGCTCGCGGACAAGGCGCTGCAGGGCCTGCGGGGCGTGCTCGTCGACGCGGAGTACGGCGGCTGGGTGTCCTCGCGCGGTCCGGGCCCTCGCCCCGGCGACCCCGCCGCGACGGAGGAGGGGCCGGTCGACGGGACCAAGAGCGCGTACGCGCACGCGTTCTTGGTGCTCGCCGCGGCGTCGGGAACGATCGCCGGCCGCGAGGGTGCGCGCGAGCTGCTCGACGCGGCGCTCGCGGTGCTCGACGAGCGGTTCTGGGAGCCCGGGGCCCGGATGCACGCGGACGAGTGGTCGCGCGACTGGTCCGCGCTCGACGAGTACCGCGGGGTCAACGGCAACATGCACGCGGTCGAGGCGCTGCTCGCGGCCCACGACGCGACCGGCGACGCCGAGTGGCTCGGCCGCGCCGCATCCATCGCGGACCGCGTGATCGGCTGGGCGAGCGAGAACGAGTGGCGCATCCCCGAGCACTTCGACGCGGACTGGAACCCGCTGCCGGACTACAACGCCGACCGCCCGCGCGACCCGTTCAAGCCGTACGGGTCGACGCCGGGGCACGGGCTCGAGTGGGCTCGTCTCCTGCTCCAGGTCGACGTCGCGTCCGGCACGCCCGGTGCGCGCACCGAGGCCGCGGTCGCGCTGTTCGACCGCGCCGTCGCCGACGGCTGGGACGGCGAGCACGGCGGCGGGTTCGTGTACACCGTCGACTGGTCAGGGGTGCCCGTCGAACCGCGCCGCTACCACTGGGTCGCGGCCGAGGCCGTGGCCGCGGCCGACGTGCTCGGCCGGGTCACCGGGGAGTCGCGCTTCGCCGAGGCCGCCGCGGGCTGGTGGGCGTGGATCGACCGGTTCCTCGTCGACCCCGAGCGCGGGTCGTGGCACCACGAGCTCGACACGTCCAACCGGCCCGACGGCGTCACGTGGATCGGCAAGCCCGACGTCTACCACGCCGCCCAGGCCGTGATCCTCCCCGACCTCCCGCTCACGGGCTCCCTCGCGGCGTCGGCCAAGGCGGCGGGCAGCATCCTCGGCTGACCCCCGCCGCGCCGAACCCCGGGTTGCGCGTCACCCCAACGCCGCCGTGACGCCCAACCCCGGGTTCGGCGCGTGTCCGCTCGACGAAGACCCTCATGAGGTTTACTATTCTTCGTGAGGGTCTACCGCGGGAGGGTCTCGTGACCGGGTTCGTCGGACGCATGGCCGAGCTGCGCGAGCTCAGGCATCACCTCGATGTGGTGCGGGGTGGCGGCCGGGCCGACGCCGGCGTCGCCGTTCTCCTGCGCGGCCGCCGGCGCGTCGGGAAGTCCCGGCTCGTGACGGAGCTCATCAAGCATGCGGGCGTCCCGTCGGTCTACTTCCAGGCGACACGTCATGCACCGCCCGGAGAGGAGCTGGCGTCGCTCGCCGAGGCGGTCGCGCACTCGGACCTGCCGGGCGCCGCCGTCGCGGAGGGGAACCGACCCGCCTCCCTCACCGCCGCGTTCCGGTTGCTCGCCGCTGCCCTTCCCGCGGACTCCCCGGCGATCGTCGTCCTCGACGAGCTGCCGTGGCTGCTCGAAGCGTTCCCCGGAGGAGCGGGAGAGCTGCAGCGCGTCTGGGACCGCGAGCTCGCCCGACGCCCGGTGCTGCTGCTCCTGCTGGGCAGCGACCTCGCGATGATGGAGGTTCTCGGGCGACCCGACCAGCCGTTCCACGGTCGAGCGACGGAGATGCTGCTGCGCGCGCTGTCGCCTCGCGACGTGGGCCGGATGACCGGCCTCGGCGGGATCGACGCGTTCGACGCCTACCTGATCACCGGTGGGCAGCCGCTCGTCGTGCAGGAGTGGCGGGAGGAGGAGACGCCCGCACACTTCGTGGGCCGCTCGTTCGAGCGCTCGACGAGTGCGCTCGTCGTCTCGGGGACCAGGGTCCTGGACGGCGAGCTGCCGTCGACGTCCCATGCCCGGCTCGTGCTGACAGCCGTCGGCGGCAAGGGCGAGCGGACCCACTCGCGCATCCTCCAGTCGCTGGACGGGGCGATCTCTCCCGCGACCCTCGACCGGTCCCTCGCCCTGCTGGCCGACAAGCGGGTGATCGCCGCCGACGAGCCGCTCTCGACCAGGGCGGCGACGAAGGACCGGCGGTGGCGAGTCGCCGACCCCGCGCTGCGGTTCTGGCTCGCGATGGTCGGGCCCGCGCTCCCGGACGTCGACCGTGGTCGCCCCGACCTCGCGACCGCCCGCTTCGAGGCGCAGTTCAGGTCCTGGCGAGGGCGCGCGATCGAGCCGGTGGTACGGGAGGCGCTCGCGAGGCTGCTCCCCGACGAGACATGGCCGGGCGCTCGCGAGGTCGGAGGGTGGTGGCCGCGGAGCAACACCCCGGAGATCGACCTCGTGGCCGCTGACTCACGTCCCGCGCGCAGCATCGCCTTCGTCGGCAGCATCACGTGGCACGCCCGATCACGCCTCACGACCAGGGAGGTCTCGGCACTCGCTGCGGACGCTGTCGCTGTTCCCGGGGTGGGCGCTGCGACGTCGCTCGTCGCGGTCTGTCCCGCCGGCGCGGACGACGACCCTCGCCTGTCCCGGGTGTGGACGGCCGACGACCTGCTCACGGCGTGGCCGTGACCCGCCGGCGGCGCGCTCCGGATCGCCGACGAGCTCACTGACGCCGGTCCCGCGGGTCGGGCCGCGCCGGGCGTCGTCCAGCGAGTCCAACTTCGCGAGTATACCTGTACGGGTATACTCGTCCCATGGGTGCAGCGAGCCTCATCAGGGCGTGCCGCGAGCGGGCCGGGATGAACCAGTCGGAACTGGCGGCGCGCGCGGGAACGTCGCAGCCTGCTGTCTCGCGGTACGAGGCCGGTGCGAGCTCGCCGTCTGTCACGACCTTGGAGCGATTGCTCGCGGCGGCAGGGGCTCGGCTCGAGCTCACCGCCGTTCCGGCGGAGCGCCGATTCGACGCCCGTACGCCACGCATGGCCCGCATCCGCGCGCACCGGCAGGAGATCCTGGACGCAGCCAGGCGGCACGGCGCAACCGATGTGCGCATCTTCGGGTCCGTGGCGCGAGGTGAGGACGGCCCCGCCTCCGACATCGACGTCCTCGTGGACCTCGATGTGCGCAGGTACGGGTTGTTCCCCGCCGCTCGTCTCGCAGACGAGCTGTCCGCGCTGCTCGACGAGCGTGTCGATGTCGTCCCCGTCGAGGCGATGGCGCCCCATGTCGCCGAGTCCGCGCTCGCCCAGGCGGTGTCGTTGTGAGCCGGAGCGAGACGGAGCGGCTCGACGACGTGCTCGCTGCGGTGTCAGCGATCCGACAGGCGGAACGGCTCGCGGAGGACGTCGGATCTGTCGAGTGCGACGAGGTAGTGGTCGCTGCGATCCAGTACTGGGTGTTCGTCATCGGAGAGGCGGTCAAGGCGCTCTCCGTCGAGACGACGTCCCGTCACCCGCAGGTGCCGTGGTCGGACATCGCGCGCATGCGCGACCTCATTGGGCACCACTACTACAAGCTCGACGCGCAGATCGTCCGGTCGACGATCGGTGCGCCCCTCGCGCAGCTCGAGGACGCTTGCGTCGAGCTGCGCGACGAGTTGGACCGACGGCCGGACGACGGGTCGTGATGGCCTCGCGAGCACGTCACCGGCCCGATGACCGGAACGGCGAGAGCCCCGCACCAGACCGGTGCGGGGCTCTCGATGCGCTGAGCGGGTGACGGGAATCGAACCCGCGCTATCAGCTTGGGAAGCTGAGAGTGGCCGTTTCACAGCCCTGAAGCCTCGTCAGGATCGGCGCGATCCTGCGAGTTTAGGCTACCTGGAGATGCACGGAGTCATACCGAAGGACACACCCGTGTGGCACGTAGTGGCACGATCTCGGGTACTGCGCCGCCGCATCAGGCTCGTCGGGCGACGTGGGTGGCGAACGCGGTCACGACCTCGGTGACGTCTGCCTCTTCGTCACGAAGCAAGAGATCGATGGGTCGCTCGCAGGACTTCACGAGTCTGGCGGCGTTGAACCACTCGACCACTGCAGGATCGTGGCGCGACTGCTTGTCGACGAGTGCTAGAACGTCTCTCAGGCGGCGGGGCGGCCTGCCCGAGCGATCCAACTGCCACAGAGGTACCAAGATCTCCCTGCGTGAGCCGCGGGTCGCAAGGAGTTCACCCCGATCGACCATTCGCCGTACCGTCGAGTGATCCACGCCGGGCGTAGGCGCCATGGCGCCCCGGATCTTTATTGCTGCGCTCGCCGTGGGTACCCCGGCCGTCGCTGCACTCTTCTCGGACGTCGATGACGCAGCACGCTTGTCGAATGACTTCGGTGGACCCGGGCGCTCGAAGTGGAGGGCCGTGAGCAGCTTCGTGAGGTCGCCCTCAAGGGAGAGTGACGGACCTAGCTTGAGCGTCAGTGACCCGTCATCCTGCAGGGTGAGCGTCGTCGCAACTCGTATCGAACTGGGCATGTGCCCTCCTCATTCGGGCGCCCCTCTGGCGTGCAGCAGCGACCTAGGAAGTCCTGGTCGCTGTCAGGTGGGGTCCGCCGCCGGACGCTGCCGCAGTGGGCGCGAAACCGGTACAGAGGCCGCTGGAGCGGCAGGCGGATACTACCCGGCGGCCGGCCACCCATCGAACTTGAGGGGCTTGGTGCAGAGCCGGTACACGGTGAGGTCGGCGAGGTCGAGGAGCCGTGAGAGTCGCTATGGCGTGCGACGCCGACGGCGGGAACTCGGAAGGGGAAGGGTCCCAGCCGCCGTGAGTTTGGCGTACGACGCGAATAACGCAGTGAGCCGCGCTGCCTCGTCGATCGCGCCCTTGAGCGCAAACGCCTTGTCGACAACGGCATCCAGCGTGCGGTGCGCCTTCAGTAATTCGGGCGCCATCGCTAGCGGGTTGTAGTGCTCGGCGAGTGACCGCTCGGGGTGCCGTTCTCGGGCAGCGAGCACAGCGCGGCCCGCCTCGCAGATCGCTTCGCGCGTCTTGGCGTCGACCGTCGGGAGCGGGAACGTGTTCCACGTCAGCGTGTTCGCGAAGTTGGGGTCGGACTTGATCCGGCCACCGACAGCCTTTTGCCAGGTGATGAACATGGACGAGGAAAGCAAGGCGAACGCGAACCCGTCCGGATCCTCGCATTTGTAGACCTTGTTCCCGGCGACGACGTCAGGAGTCAGGTAGGCGACTGTCGCCCAGCGGCGTGACTCGGCGAAAACGGACGGGATTCCGACATAGGGAACGCTCGGCTGGGAACGCTGCCCGAAGAGGTACGGGGTCTGCGCCATCTCTCTCGTCGACGCCGCGGACGAATCCCGACGGACGTCGGCCACTAGTTTCAGTCTGGTGCGAAGTATCTCGGAGTTCGCCACGTCAGCCGGGTCAAAGTCCTCCATCCACAGGCACCAGCGCTTGAGGTCATTGATGAACTCCTTGCCCATCAGGAACGGGCGCAGGTACTTGGCCGCGACTGGATCGGAAGCAACCTCCGCGTACTCGTCGGGCGTGACCAGCAGGTGGCCGCCGTCACGTGGCATGCTGCCCATCGACACAATGGGCAGCCCAGGCGACAACGGTAGGCGGCGCTGTTCGACCAGCACGTTTTGCCCGTCGACGAGGTAGGCGTTGACCTGGTTCGCGACCGCGTGCCGCGTCGGCTCCCCACGCAGGCTCTTGTAGTCGTACAGCCACGCAGCCTTGCGCGGGTGCTTGTCGAAGCCGACGATCACGCAGTGGACGGCCGCAGCACCCGGAGCCTCCGACGTCCACGCGAACGTGCGGTGTGCGAACTTGATGCGCCATCCCTGCTCGAACACCGGGCCGAAGAGCGCCGGGACGGGTTCGCCCTGCGTGATCGAGTTCGTCGAGACGAACGCGAACTCGCCGCGGTACCCGGGCTTGGAGAACAGGTCGAGCGCCTTCGCGTACCAGCCTGTGACGTAGTCGAGGCGGCCGATGTCGTCCCGCTTCCACACGGCGCGCAGTTCGTCGGCCTGTTTCCCTGTGCGCGAGGCGTGCCCGAGGAACGGCGGGTTGCCCATCACGTACATGCGCTCGCTCGGTGCGACGACCGACGTCCAGTCCGTCGTGAGCGCGTTGCCCTGATGGATTGAGTCGATCTTGTTCAGGGGCAGCGTGTCGGGCCCCTGGCCGAGCGCGAGTTCCATCGCCTGGTTGGCCTGGTGCTCGACAAGGTGCAGCGCGGTCGCGGCGATGCGGGCCGGCCACTCCTCGATCTCGATGCCGTGGAAGTTCTCCAGGCGCACCGGCAGGTCCTCGGTCTCGAACATCAGGGTCGGCTCGTGCCCGCGAGCGCCGAGCTGCTGCAGCCGCTCAAGCACCTGCAGGTCGAGGGCACGCATCTCCCGGTAGCCGACGACGAGGAAGTTGCCGCACCCGCACGCCGGGTCGAGGAAGCGCATGGCGCCCATGTCGCGGCGTAGCGCGCGAAGCGCCTTGGCGTCGTGCTGACCGTCGACGAACCGCTGACGCAGCTCGTCGAGGAACATCGGTCCGATGACCTTCATGATGTTCGTCTCGGTCGTGTAGTGCTCGCCGAGCTCGCGACGGGCCTTCTTGTCCTTGACGGCCTGGAACAGTGACCCGAAGATCGCCGGGGAGATCGCCGACCAGTTGAACGTGCATGCCTCCAGCAGTCGCTCGCGCATCGCGGCGTCGAATGACGGGATGGGCAGTGACTCGGAAAACACCCCACCGTTGACGTAGGGGAAGCGTGCGACGATCTCGTCGAGGTTGCGCTGGCGCCGGTCCGGCTCGGTCGCCATGACCTGGTAGAGGAGCGTCAGTTGGCCCCCGAGGTCTGACCCGTCCTCGGCGGTGCGGGTCTGGATGAACTCGTAGAACAGGTCCCGCTCCCACACGCCGGCGTCGTCGGCATACAGCGCGAAGAGCGTGCGCATCAGGAAAACCGACGACCCGTGGTCGCCGTAGCCTGATCCCTCGAGCTCCTCCCATAGCCCGGCCATGAGGCGCGCCGCCTTGATCGACGCCTCTTCCTGCTCGGTGGAGCCAAACTGGCGCACGCCGTACCCGGCGAAAAACGCCATCCGATCCGCGTTCGCAGCGAAGTCGGTGACGTCGAACTCCACGAGGTCCGGTACGTCGCCATCCACGGCGCCGGCGTGCAGGTCGAGGAGACGAACGCGTCGGAAGTCGGACGTGATGATCCACCGCGGCATCTCGGCGTCGGTGAGCGAGTCCAGATAATCCACGGCCTGCTTCTCAGCCTGGGCGAGATCGAGTCCTGCGGACTTCATCTCGATCGCGGCCACACCCGGAACGAGCGCATCGATGTACCCGCGGTTGCCGCTCGACGAGCGCTGTGCTCGGAATTCGTACAGCGCGGCGCGCGTCTCCGTAATGCCGTACACCGCAAGTAGGTCGCGCACGAACGACTGCGCCTCACCGCGCTCGTACCCCTCCGAGTCGCGCCACTCGGTAGCGAACTTGGTGGCCCGGACACGGATCTCGTTCAGCGACGGCGGCTTCGGCATGTGCAGGAGAGTAGCGGTGCGTGCCGACAGTCCTGAGGTTCTCGGCACGTTCGACGTGCCGGTCACCTGCGCTGTCTGGGGTGCCTGGAGTGGTTCACGCCGATGCGGAAGCTGCCCCGCGCAGCGCCGCACCGTGGTCCGTCGCCGCCTTGGGCGAGTGTCCCTGGTGCTGACTACGATGGGCGCATGAAGGACGAGGCGGTGGACCGCGCTGAGAAGACCGCCCTCCTGGCGTTGCTGTACCACCAGGACCGGCGTGTCTCGCAGACAGAACTGCGCGAGGTTGTGCAAGACGGCGGAAGCCTTGGTGACCACCTAGACGGTGCCGACGGCCTCTTCGTGTCCGGGTCCGCGCAGGAGGCGATAGCCGCAGCGGAGGATGACCTGGCCGCGTGGGAGTCAGAGGGCGTGCGTGTGCTGACTCCACTCGACCCCGGCTATCCGGCGCAGCTGCTCACGGTTCATGACTTCCCGCTCGTGCTGTTCGCTCGCGGAGATGTGGTTGATGACTTCCGCTCGGCCGCGATCGTCGGGAGCCGAGAATTCTCGATCGGTGGGCAGCAGTATGCGGATGAGCTCGCCGCGCGTTTGGCGGACGCGAGGGTCACTGTCGTGTCAGGTCTGGCGAAGGGGATCGACATCACCGCGCACCGCGCTGCTCTTCGGAGCGGGGGTCGGACTGTTGCAGTGCTTGGAAACGGTCTAGGTCACGTCTACCCCGCAGCCCATCGCGAGACGCAGGAGGAGATCGGGAGGCGCGGACTGCTCTTGTCCCAGTTCCGACCAGCCGCACGGCCCTCGAAGCAGTCCTTCCCCCAGCGAAACGTCACCATGAGTGCATACAGCTCGGTCACGGTGATCGTTGAGGCCCAGGAGGCGTCCGGCACGCGGATTCAGGCACGCGCCGCCGTGCGCCATGCGCGCCCGCTGGTCCTGACCCAGCAGGTAGTGCTCACCACGACGTGGGGGCGTGAGTTCGCTAGTGGGCCCTACGACGTCGTGGTTTCTCGGACACCGGAGGAGGCGGCCAGTGCGGTCGAGCAGATTCTCTCGCGAGCCACACGCCCGCTGACGCTCGTCCCGTGACTGAGCCTCCCTACGCGAACGTGCCGAACTATTGGGCACAACGCGAGGAAGCGCTACGGCTGCTCCCTGCCCTCTTCCGAAATCCGGTTGCAGGCACTGGCATCACATGCGAGGTGTGTACCACCCCAATCGATCTCGACATGGTCCTCTGCAACAGATGTCTCAACCAGCGTGGGCGTTGGGGGGATCAGCTCGCCGACATCGTCGTGCCGCTGACGTACGCGGGGCCTCGGAACCGTCAGGCTCGGCAGGATCTACGCCAGTACAAGGACGCGTGGGTCGCCGAGGGTCGGCGGCTCGCTCTCTATCGGCTCTCGCACCTCGTCTGGTATGCGGGCGCACACCACACCGTTTGTCTAGAGCGCCTGTATGGCCCGGTCGATGTCATCGCAATTGTCCCCAGTGGTCGTGCCGGTGGCCGCCAGGGAGGACATCCCGTCGAACAACTGGCGATCTACCACCCCCGACCTGTGCCGCGGATCCAGCTCGAGCGGATCAGCGACGCAGAGCCTCGAACGGTTGATCCCGACACCTTACGAGTCAACGGCGATGTGCGCGGGCGACACGTGCTCCTCATTGACGACACCTGGACGACCGGGGCAAGCACTCAGGGTGCGGCCATTGCCTTGCGCCGTGCCGGTGCGGCACGTGTCACGGTGCTAGTGGTGGGTCGATGGCTCAGCGACGACTGGCCACCCACGGAGCGGTTCCTCGACTCGCGGTCCGCGGACGAGCTCTGGCGGCCTGATGTGTGCCCTGTGACCCGTGGCGCATGCCCTTAGGGCCTCATGTGGCTGACATGGCGAATCCGGGAGTTAGGCGGGCTCGCGTGCGCGCGCGTTGGACACCGCACAAAACGCACGTTCCGAGGCGCGACGAATTCCGGTGCGAACTCTCGCGGTGCCGCGTAGCGTGGCTCAAACGGTCAGATCGCGGAGAAGGGAGCCACGGCATGCTGTGCGACTGCGTCGTCGCGCCCGAGTCGGAGGGCTGGCGCGAGACCCGAGGGCCGGTATGTGAGGCTCGCGACCGTGCCGTGTGGCGGGAGTTCGTCGTGGCCTTGGAGGCATTCTCGTTCGACGAGATGCTGGCAGTGGAGAGCCAGACTCACGAGGGTCACGACGCGAGCTCGTAGTCGTCGCGAGCTGCTGGGGTCTCGGATGAGTGGACGAAGCGACCGGCGTCGAGATCGAGCTGTCCCGCCGGTACCTCGCCTAAAGACATGAGATCCGCGGGTGTCAGATCGAACTGATCGGCCAGCGTCCGCGCCTTGCGGAGCGTCGCGGGGGCCATCTCGGTCTTGCAGCGTGCGGGCGAGCGCAAGTACGTCTGCACGAGGCCGCGCTGCTTCCAGTCGAGAGCGTCCTCCATCCGGGCCAGGCGGCTCCCACCAGAGCCCACGGAGTGGTCGAATGCTGACCGCTGCCAGTAGGTCTGCGCGAGCCGCCACAGTTCGTTGTCGCGCAGCGACGAGGGGCGATTCAGGCCGTGATACGAGAGAGACTTCGTTCGCAGCTCTACCTCGAACCGGACGACGCCATCCTCAGCGGCGGCCAGCGACAGCCGTCTCTGGCGATCACTCCCTCTGGCGGTGTCGCGGTACATCTCCCCGCGGTGATAGAGGCGTGACGTCCACCGGGTGTTCCGGCGGTAGACGGTCTGAGCCCCTTGGTGCGCGAGATCTCGATGGAGCTCGGTACGCATCCCGTATCCCGGCGGCTTCCGGCTCAGTTCCTCGAGCAGGCGGGCGGGCTCAGGAACGTCGGCGAAGTCGCGAGCGATGTCCAGACGGCGCAGGCGTACGGCGTCCGCTACGTCATCGAGTCCGAGTAGCCGGCGAAGGTGGTCGACGAAATCGTGCACGACAGCGCGGGTCTCGTCGGCGCTCGCGGCGAACCGGTTGTCACCTCGCAGCCACCCTGGGACGGAGAAGCTGGCGGTCACACATGGCGCACCTTGGACGCGCCTCGCGTTCACGACGACACCGTTGTCGAGGCGCAGTTCGCTCGTCGTGGGTCTCGGATCCGACAACGCCCCGGTCGATCGGTCGAGCACGACTCGGTGACGCTGGAGCGGGAAGGCCGCGAAGACGTGGGGATCGGCCGGGACGATCACGTCTATCGTGTCGATCCCGAACCGCCCCATGTCAAAATCTGACCCCAGTTGCCGCCTGTCAGTAGACGATTCGCCACGCCCGTGCCCGTCGTCGGGCCCGGGCGTGCGGCCGTGACTCACTCGAAGTAGCGGTAGGCGCTGGGGGTGGTGTTCCGAGCGATGACCGCGTCGCCCTCGCTCTTCACGAGGAAGACCCGGCGACCGATGCGAACCACGTCGATCTGGTGCTCGCGGATGAGCTTGCGCACGAACGGTTCGCCGATTCCCCAGAAGGCGCTCCACTCGGGGACGCTCATGAGGTAGTTGGGGTTCTCGCAGGCACACTCGGCGGAGTTGGTCTCGTAGGTCCGGGTAGAGGTGAGAGTCTGAGCGGCCATCGTGGCCCTCCCATGCATGATGAGGTCACCGGCGGTCGGAGCCGGTAGCGCTCGCGGACGCGAGCAGCGGCGGTTGCGCGATATGCCTCCATGCAGGTGGATGGGCGTCGGTACTCGCTCGTGCGCCGACATCGAACACGTTACAGACGCGGGTGCACCCCCCTGGATTCGGTCAGCTCGCCAGTTGCTGGAGGGTCCGGGTGAGCTCAGGTCGGAGGTCTCGAACCACTGTTGGCTTCGACAGGTCGTCGTCCATTCGCGCGGCCAGGCGCTGCTGTGCTCCAGCCGCGACATGCTGGTAGTGCATCGCCGATTTCGAGCTGGCATGGCCCGCGATCGCCATGAGCTCCGGGATAGTCGCACCGATCGCCGCCCACATCTGGAGTGCGGAATGCCGGAGGTCGTGCCACGTGATGTCGTCTCGACCGATACCCGCGCTCGCACGTCGGAACATCTTCGATCTGGATCCTGCCCGGAGGGGCGTCCCGTTGGCCGTGCCGAAGACCAGCCCTTCGCGACCGGACGGCGCGAACTCGTCGAGTTGTTCCCGCAGGGCCGCGAGCGCCTCGCGGGGAAGGTAGACCGTTCGCTTGCTCGATTCCGTCTTCGTCGACGTGAAGGTCGGTGCGTCGCGCTCCTCTCGCCCCAGACTCTGCTCGACGCGCAGCGACCCACCGACAAGATCGACGTGCTTGCGCTGGAGCGCGAACAACTCTCCGGCGCGGAGCCCGGAGAGGACCGCGACGATCACCGCTCGGCGGTACCGCTCCGGCATCGCGGCCGCGATCGTGCGCGCCTCCTCGAGCGTCACGGTCTTCCGTTCTGAACGGTTGCGTGTGTCGCGCTGCCCCGCACCCGGGAGGCTGCACGGGTTCTCCCGGATGAGGCCGTCCTTGACGGCCTGAGTCAGGCCGGCTCTGAGAACGCGGTATGCCTGGGCCGCCTCGGTGTGCCCCGCGTTGGGGTTGCTCGAGCGCGTAGGGCGGCGCCTCGATTCCGATGACCGCTCCCATGCGGCGCGGACGTCAGCTCGGATGCGTCCGGTAGGGGCGATCGGCATTCCCTGTTCGACCGCCCAGCGTCGGATCGCGGCGTTGACTGCCGACGCGCTCGCAGCTGCCCTGGCGTGCCTCTCGTGTGCGCGCCGCTGGGACTCGCGAAGGACAGCGCCGTGCCACTCCCGCACATCGGCAGACGTGACTCCGTTCACGGGCAGGCTTGCCAGCGTGCGAATCGGTGCTCGCGCCGACCCCTGCGGGAGCGGAGCCTCGATCCACGTCTTGAGGAGGCGGAGGTACAGGGAACGGGTTCCGTGCGCGAGGTCGGCTCTCGACTCGATCCAGCGTCGAAGGAAGGGACCCAACGGGATCTGACCCAACTCGGGGCGCCGCCAGTCTCCCTGATGGACCGTGGTCGTCTCACGCGCGATAGCGGCGTCGGCCTCAGCCTTGGTCGGGAAGGTGCCGAGCGGCCGCATTATCCCGTCAGGTCCGGTGTAGCGCGCCTGCCAGCGTCCGGACGGGAGCTTCCGGATCGATCCTGACGATCGCCGATGCTGCTTGCGTGGGGGCACGGTGTCTCTCCTGGAGCCGTAGTGGCACGTAGTGGCACGCGCCGACCTGAGGAGAGACTTTCAGACGAGGTGCACCCCCTCCCGGAGGGGGTCTGACCTGCGAAGATGCTATGGAGCGGGTGACGGGAATCGAACCCGCGCTATCAGCTTGGGAAGCTGAAGTTCTACCATTGAACTACACCCGCGCGGCGCTGGTGGCGCTCGCCCCCGACCCTCTGGGAGGATCCTCGGCGAACCAGCGCGCGCCCCGATCATAGCGGACGACGCCGGGGATGCCAGAACCGACCGTGGCCCGTCCGGGCCCGGCCCACCGCCCGAGGAGACACCGTGTCCGAGAACCCGTACCAGCAGCAGCCCGACGCGCAGCAGGGCGCGCCGTACGGGCAGCAGCCCGCGCAGGGCGACCAGGGGTACGGGAGCCCGGCGACGCCGTCGGGCGGGCAGGGCGGGTACGACCAGCCGTACGGGGCCCAGCCCGGCTACGGCCAGCCTCCGCACGGTCAGCCCATCGTCCAGCCCGGGTACGTTCCGCCGCAGGGGCAGTACGGCTCCGCGCCGCTGCTGGGCCATCAGCAGCAGGGTTACCCGCAGCAGGGTCAGCCGTACGGGCAGCCCGGGTTCGACCCGGCGTACGACCCGCAGGCCAAGTCGCGGCTCGCGGCGGGCCTCCTGGGCATTCTCGTCGGCAGCCTCGGGATCCACCGGTTCTACCTCGGCTACACCGGCATCGGCCTGACGATGCTGCTCGTGTCGGTGCTGTCGTTCGGGTTCGCGGCGCCGATCATCGCGATCTGGGGTCTCGTCGAGGGCATCCTCTACCTGACGTCGAAGCAGGGGTACTACTCCGTCGACTCGACGGGTCGCCCGCTGCGCGCCTGACGCCGCGCCGAACCCTGGACGGCTCCCCACGGCGGGTCGTGCGTGGGGAGCGATCCAGGGTTCGGCACCCCGGTCCGGGCGGGCGCCGGCGTCGGTTAGCGTTGCCCCGTGCTGCTCTCCGACCGTGACATCCGTGCCGAGCTCGACGCCGGTCGCGTCCGGCTCGAACCGTACGACCCGGTGATGCTCCAGCCGTCGAGCATCGACGTGCGGCTCGACCGGTACTTCCGGCTCTTCGACAACCACAAGTACCCGTTCATCGACCCGGCGCAGGACCAGCCGGACCTCACGCGGCTCGTCGAGGTCGACCCGGCGGAGCCGTTCGTGCTGCACCCGGGCGAGTTCGTGCTCGGGTCCACGTTCGAGGCCGTCTCGCTGCCCGACGACGTCGCCGCGCGCCTCGAGGGCAAGTCCAGCCTCGGCCGGCTCGGGCTCCTCACGCACTCCACCGCCGGGTTCGTCGACCCGGGCTTCTCCGGGCACGTGACGCTCGAGCTGAGCAACGTCGCGACGCTGCCGATCACGCTGTGGCCCGGCATGAAGATCGGCCAGATGTGCTTCTTCCGCCTGTCCTCGCCCGCCGAGAACCCCTACGGCTCGAGCGTGTACGGCTCCCGCTACCAGGGCCAGCGCGGCCCGACGGCCTCCCGCTCGTGGCAGAACTTCCACCGCACCGACGTCTGAGCGCGGCGCGCCGCGCGGGACGCCGGACGTCACCGACCCGAGGAAGGACCAGCATGAGCCCGCTCCCGCCCCTGCCGAACCCCGACGGTCCGGGCGCCGCGCAGTCCTACCAGGCGCGGCACCTGCTCGGGCTCCCGGCCGACGTCGTGGTCGACGAGGTCGAGACGCTCGCGCTGTCGCGCTTCGCGGGCGCGCGCTGGGACGTGGCCCCGGAGGGGACGGACCCGCTCGTCGTGCCTGCGCGCACGGCCGGGCCGGGGGAGCCCGGCACGCTGCGCACCTCGCGCCACTCGACGCTCACCGGCCCGTACGCGGCCGCGGGGTCGGGGCTGCCGGGAGCTGCGCTCGTGTTCGACGTCGTGTGCCCGCGCGAGCGGGGCGAGCCGCCCTACCCGGGCGGCGGCGACCGCGACGGTATCGGGCGGGCGTTCTCGGCCGGGCTCCCGGTCCGCGAGGAGGAGCGCGTCGTCGCGTTCCTCGTCGCCGCGGCCCGTCGGCTCGGGGGTTCGCTGCGGACCGACGTGGGCAACCCGGCGTCGCCGGGCGTCGTGCTCACACCGGACCCGGGCGTCGCGATCGACATGACCCTCTACTCGGACGTGTGGCTCGACCCGAACGCCGCGCTCGCGCTCGTCGCGCGGCAGCACCCGCGCACGCGGCTCGCCACCGAGGGCAAGCCCTACGAGGGCCCGCCGAAGGGCATCACCGAGCTCCCGCTCTACCCGGGCGAGAAGATGGACCCGGACCTGCGGCGCAGGCTCCACGCGGCCGCGGACGACGTCGACATCAAGGCGCTCACGACCCGCGCGATCCTCGACGGGTACGGGCTGCTGATCGACCTGGGCCTGGACGGGCTCGTGGCGGTCGAGGTCGGCGGCGAGGAACAGCTGCCGCTCCTGCTGCGCGGGCTGCCGTGGACGGCGGACGGGGCGGTCAGCTACCGGGTGCGGTGGGAGCCGCGCGACCTCGTCGAGTCGCAGCAGGAGCACCCGTCGCTGGACCTCCAGGTCGCGCGCAAGCGTGCCACGGAGGTCGTCACGCAGATCACCCGCACGCTGCACGGTGCCGTCGGCGGGGAGATCGCGGACGAGTCCGAGTTCCTCGTGGACCCGGACGATCTCTGAGCGGGGACGTACGGGCTGAGGAACCGGTCACGGTCCGGGCGGTGGGCAGGGAAGCACTCCTGGGCAGTCGGTAAAATGGGCACCGGTCCGGCAGTGCCGGCGCCGCGAACAGCCGTGCCCGCCGCTCGCCGAGCGGGGACGACGATGACAAGTCAAAGTCAGGTCCAGCAAGACCCGCCCACCCGCCCCCGACCCGGACGGAGCGGCCCGTGCTCTACGTGCTCGTTGCCCATCTCGTGATGGCACTGGGCGCGCCCGCACTCGTCTCGCTCCTCGGCCGCCGCGCGTTCCTCGTCCTCGCGCTCGCGCCGGCGTCGGCCGCGGTGTACGCGCTCGCGTGGACGGACCGCGTCATGGCGGGCACCCACCCGACGCAGGTGGTCGAGTGGGTGCCGGGGCTCGGCCTCGAGCTGGCCTTCCGCATGGACACGCTGTCGTGGCTCATGCTGCTGCTCGTCGGCGGCGTCGGTGCGCTCGTCCTCGTCTACTGCTCCGCCTACTTCTCACCCACCGCGCAGGGCCTGAGCCGGTTCGGGGGCGTGCTCACCGCGTTCGCCGGCGCGATGGTCGGCCTCGTCGTCGCGGACGACATGCTGCTCCTGTTCGTGTTCTGGGAGCTGACGACCGTCTTCTCCTACCTCCTCATCGGGCACTACGCCGACCGCAAGGCGAGCCGGCGCGCGGCCATGCAGGCGATCGTCGTGACGACGGCGGGCGGCCTGGCCATGCTCGTCGGGGTCGTGATCCTCGGCGTTGAGGGCGGGACGTTCCGGCTCTCGGAGATCATCGCGAACCCCCCGACGGGTGGCGCCGTCACCGCGGCGATCGTCTGCGTCCTGATCGGCGCCGCGAGCAAGTCCGCGCTGATCCCGCTGCACTTCTGGCTCCCCGCGGCGATGGCCGCACCGACCCCGGTGAGCGCGTACCTGCACGCCGCGGCGATGGTCAAGGCCGGTGTCTACCTCGTGGCGCGCTTCGCGCCCGCGTACTCCGACACGACGGTGTGGCGGACGCTGGTCATCACCCTCGGCGCGGGGACGCTGCTCGTCGGGGGCTACCGCGCGCTGCGCCAATACGACCTCAAGCTCGTGCTCGCGTTCGGCACCGTGAGCCAGCTCGGGCTCATCATCCTGCTCGTGGGGCTGGGGACGCGCGGGGCCGCGCTCGCGGGTCTCGCGATGATCGGCGCGCACGCGATGTTCAAGGCGTCGCTGTTCCTCGTCGTCGGCGTGGTCGACGCCGCGACGGGCACGCGCGACCTGCGCCGGCTCACGGGCGTGGGCAGGGCCTTGCCGTGGACCGCGGTCGCGGGCGGGCTCGCGACCGCGTCGATGATCGGCCTCCCGCCGTTCGCGGGCTACGTCGCGAAGGAGGCGGCGCTCGAGGCGCTCCTGCACGGCGAGGGCCCGGTGTGGGTCGACACGGTCGTCCTGTGGTCCGTGGTCGTGGGGTCCATGTTCACCGTCGCGTACGGGCTGCGGTTCTGGTGGGGCGCGTTCGTGTCCAAGCCGCACCTCGGCACCCCGCCTGTTCGTGCGAACACGCACGTCGACCTGCGTACGAGCCTGGCCCGGCGCCCGGCCGTCGAGGCCGACGAGCCCCCGATCGACCCGGCGCGGATCCACCGCCAGCCCGCCCTCCTCGTCGCGCCCGCCGTCGTGCTCGCGGTCCTCGGTCTCGCGGCCGCCCTCGTGCCGCACTTCGGCGAGGACCTGCTCGCGCCGTACGCCGACACCTACCCCGTCGGGGAGCCCGGGCACCTCGTCCTCTGGGCCGGCTTCACCCCGGCGCTCGCGCTCACGGTGCTCGTGCTCGTCGTCGGCGTCGTGCTCTTCTGGCAGCGTGCCCGCGTCGAGCGGTTCCAGGCGTCGCTGTGGACGGGGCCCGAGGCGGACAGGACGTACCGCCGCGTCATGCGCAGGCTCGACGACCTGGCCGCCGACGTCACTGCGGTCACCCAGCGAGGCTCGCTGCCGTTCTACCTCGGTGCGATCCTTCTCGTGCTGATCCTCGGGCCCGGCGTCGTGATGATCGCGCAGACGGCGTGGCCGGAGCAGCTCAAGGCCTGGGACCGCCCGGCGCAGCTCGTCGCGGTCGTCGCGATCTGCGTCGCGTCGGTGCTCGCGGCGCGGTCGCGCCGCCGGCTCAAGGCCGTGATCCTCGTCGGCATCGCGGGCTACGGCAACGCCGTGCTGTTCCTCCTGCACGGCGCACCCGACCTCGCGCTCACCCAGGTCCTCGTCGAGACCATCACGCTCGTCGTCATGGTGCTCGTGCTGCGACGCCTGCCCGCGTACTTCTCGAACCGGCCGCTCGCGGCGAGCCGCTGGGTCCGCCTGGGCATCGGTCTCGGCGTGGGCGTCATCATGATGGGCTTCGCGGTCGTCGCGCCGCTCGCGCGCGTCGCGACGCCGATCTCCGTCGACTTCCCGGCAGAGGCGTACGAGTTCGGCCACGGCAAGAACATCGTCAACGTCACGCTCGTCGACATCCGCGCCTGGGACACCATGGGCGAGATCTCCGTGCTCCTGGCCGCGGCGACCGGCGTCGCCTCGCTCGTGTTCCTGCGCACCCGCAGCGGCGAGATCCTGCGCGCCTCGCGCGCGGAGCAGGCGACCCTCTCCGAGGACTCGGGCGTGTGGAGCGAGGGCGACGACCCGGGCGCCGCGCTGCGCCGTCGTGGTGTCACGGAGCAGGACCAGCCGCGCATGCTCGTGTGGCTCAGCGCCGGACGCACGCTCGCACCACAGCGACGCTCGGTGATCTTCGAGGTCGTCACGCGCGTGCTCTTCCACGCGATGGTCGTGTTCGCGCTCTTCCTGCTGTTCTCGGGGCACAACGCGCCGGGCGGCGGCTTCGCGGCCGGGCTCGTCGTGGGCATCGCGCTCATCGTGCGCTACCTCGCGGGCGGCCGGTACGAGCTCGGCGAGGCGGCCCCGATCCACCCGGGCATCCTCCTCGGCACGGGACTGTTCCTCTCCGCGGGCGTCGGCCTCGTCGCGTTCTTCCTCACGGGCAACGTGCTCGGCAGCGAGGCGTACGACATCCGGCTGCCCCTCGTCGGGGAGATCCACCTCGTCACGTCGCTCTTCTTCGACCTCGGCGTGTTCCTCGTCGTCGTCGGGCTGGTGCTCGACATCCTGCGCACCCTCGGCGCCGAGATCGACCGCCAGGCCGAGCGCGCGGCGGCCGGTCGCGAGCCGGGCGAGGACACCGGTCCGCTCGAGGCGATGGAGCCGGACGCGATCGGGGGTGGCCGCCGGTGAACGTGATCGACATGACCCCGAGCGTCGTCCTCGTCCTCGCGATCGGCGTGCTCTTCGCCGCGGGCGTCTACCTCCTGCTGGAGCGCAGCCTCACGCGCGTGCTGCTCGGCTTCATCCTCATGGGCAACGGCGCGAACCTGCTGTTCCTCGTCGCCGGGGGCCGGGCCGGGGGAGCACCGCTCATCGGCACGACGCCGGAGGACGAGATGAGCGACCCCCTCGTCCAGGCGATGGTGCTCACGGCGATCGTCATCACGCTCGGCGTCACGGCGTTCGTGCTCGCGATGGCCTACCGGTCGTGGCAGCTCCACGGCCACGACGAGGTGCAGGACGACCTCGAGGACCGTCGCGTCGCGCGGCACGCCGCGCGCAACGCCCCCGCGTTCGCGGACCTCGACACCGAGGAGAGCGGCGCGAGCCTCGACGACGAGGCCGCCGAGGTCCGCGACGAGACTGACGGCGACGGCGACGGGATCACGGACGTGCGGGGGACGTCATGAACCTCACCGCCACCGCGCTTGTCCCGCTGCCGGTCGTCCTCCCGCTCGTCGCCGCGGGCCTCACGCTCGCGCTGTGGCGCCACCCGCGCGCCCAGCGGATCATCACGGTCGCCACCCTGGCGCTCGTCCTCGCCGCCTCGGTGGGGCTGCTCGTCGCGGCGGACTCGGGGCCGATCGTCGTCGACGTCGGCGGCTGGGCCGCCCCGGTCGGGATCGACCTCGTCGCGGACCGGCTCTCCGCGCTCATGCTCACCGTCTCGGCCTTCGTCATGCTCTGCGTCCTGCTGTACTCGCTCGCGCAGGGCGTGGCCGACGGCGACGAGGAGGCGCCGGTCGCGATCTACCACCCGACGTTCATGGTCCTCGCGGCGGGGGTGTTCAACGCGTTCCTCTCGGGCGACCTGTTCAACCTGTACGTCGGGTTCGAGATCTTCCTCGCGGCGAGCTACGTGCTGCTGACACTCGGCGGGACGGGCGAGCGCATCCGGGCGGGGTCCATCTACGTCGTCGTGGCGCTGCTCTCCTCGATCGTCTTCCTCGTCGCGATCGCGCTCACCTACGCAGCCACGGGCACCGTCAACCTCGCCCAGCTCTCCGAGCGGTTCGGCGAGATCGACCCCGGCATGGCGCTGACGATCCAGCTCCTCCTGCTGCTCGCGTTCGGCATCAAGGCCGCGATCTTCCCGCTCTCCGCGTGGCTCCCGGACTCGTACCCGACCGCTCCCGCGCCGGTCACCGCGGTGTTCGCAGGCCTGCTCACCAAGGTCGGCGTCTACGCGATCATCCGCACCCAGACGCTGCTCTTCCCCGACGACAACGTGGTCGACGACGTCCTCATGTGGCTCGCGCTGCTCACCATGGTCGTCGGGATCCTCGGGGCCGTCGCGCAGAACGACATCAAGCGACTGCTGTCGTTCACGCTCGTGAGCCACATCGGCTTCATGATCTTCGGCATCGCGCTCGCGTCCGAGCCGGGCATGGCGGCCGCGATCTTCTACGTCGTGCACCACATCACCGTGCA
Source organism: Cellulosimicrobium sp. BMG9.22 (assembly GCF_059159975.1). Lineage (NCBI taxonomy): Bacteria > Bacillati > Actinomycetota > Actinomycetes > Micrococcales > Promicromonosporaceae > Cellulosimicrobium > Cellulosimicrobium sp. BMG9.22. The sequence continues at coordinate 94,379 of NZ_JBZGBY010000004.1, forward strand.
GACGACGCTCTTCCTCGTCGTGGGGCTCGTCGAGCGGCGCGGCGGGTCGACGTCGCTCGACCGGCTCGGCGGCCTCGCCAAGCTCGCGCCAGGGCTGGCGATCCTCTTCTTCGTCCCGGCGATGAACCTCGCCGGGATCCCGCCGCTGTCGGGCTTCCTCGGCAAGGTCGGCCTGCTCCAGGAGGGCGTCGCGCAGGGCACCGGGCTCGCCTGGGCGCTCGTCGTCGGGTCGGTCGTCACGTCGCTCCTCACGCTCTACGCCATCGTCAAGGCGTGGAACAAGGCGTTCTGGCAGACGGCGCCCGGCGAGATCCCCACGGACGCGCCCCTCCCGCGCGGCATGGTCGGGCCGGCGACGGCGCTCGTCGCGTTCGGCCTGGCCCTCACCGTGGTCGCGGGCCCGCTCTACGCGTACACCGACCGCGCGGCCTCGACGCTGCTCGACGGCCACACCTACGTCGACGCGGTGTTCCGCGACGACTCGGGCCGTGGCCAGGGCGAGTCGAACGAGGTCGCGACGGGGGGTGAGGACGGATGAGCCTGCACCGCCGCCGCCGCAAGCTCGCGTCCGGGTGGTTCGAGCGCGCCACCACGCAGTGGCGCACCGTCCTGTGGCTCACGATCGTGTGGGTCATGCTCTGGGGCGACCTGTCGTGGGGCAACGTGCTCGCGGGCGCGCTCATCGGGTTCGCCGTCATCACCTTCTTCCCGCTGCCGTCGATCGCCGCGCGCGGACGGTTCCGCCCGTGGCCGTTCCTCGTGCTCGTGGGCCGCTTCGTGGCCGACCTCGTCGTCGCGTCGTTCCAGGTGAGCATGCTGGCGCTCAACCCGCGACACACGCCGCGCGGCGCCGTCGTCGGGGTGAAGCTCCGCAACCCGTCGGACGTGTACCTGACCCTCACGGCCGAGCTGAGCTCGCTCGTGCCGGGGTCGATCGTGGTGGAGGCGCACCGCCTCACAGGGATGCTCTACCTCCATGTGCTCGACCTCGACGCCGCGGGCGGGGTCGACCAGGTGCGCAGCGACACGCTCGCCCTCGAGGCGCGCGTGCTCCAGGCGTTCGCCTCGAACGACGACCTGCGCGCCGCAGGGCTGTACCACGGGCGCTCGACGCAGGAGGCGGTGAAGGCGTGAACGACACCGTCTACCTCGTCGTCGTCATCGCGAGTGCGGTCCTGCTCGCGGCCGCGGCGACGCTCGCGATCGTCCGGGCGGAACGTGGTCCCTCGATGCTCGACCGCACCATCGCCCTCGACGTCTTCACGACGACGCTCGTCGGGGCCATCGCGCTCGAGGCCGCGTTCTCGCGCCGCACCGACACGATCCCCCTCCTCGTCGTCCTCTCGCTCGTGGGGTTCGTGGGCTCGGTGACGATCGCGCGGTTCGCCTCGGTCGAGCCCGAGGACGAGGGCCGCATCCGGAGTGCCGAGGAGATCGCCGCCGAGGACGCCGAGCGCCGCGAGGCCGAGGAGGCCGACCGTGACGCCGCCGTCGACCCCGAGCACCACGGCGGCCCGCCCGAGGGGGAGGTGCGCTGATGGACCCGAGCAGCCCGTGGGACGTCGTGGCGGACGTCCTGTCCGCCGTCTTCCTGCTCTGCGGGGCGTTCCTCGCGTTCGCCGCCGGGGTCGGCGTCGTGCGCTTCCCCGACCTCCTCGCGCGCATGCACGCGGCGACCAAGCCGCAGGTCCTGGGCCTCATCCTCGTGCTCGCGGGCCTCAGCCTGCGCCTGCGGTCGTGGGGCCCGGTCGCGACGCTCTTCCTCGTCGTCGTCTTCCAGCTCCTCACGTCGCCGGTCGCGGCGCACATGGTCGGACGCGCCGGGTACCGGACCGGCAAGGTGCGCACCGACCTGCTCGACGTGGACGAGCTCACGCGCGACCAGGACGCCGCCGAGCGCGAGGACGAGGGCGAGCACGAACCCGGTCGCTGACCGAGGCTTCCCGCGCGCAGCGGACGGCGGGCTGATAGACCGGCACCATGGTCGACGCCACGCCGCCCGGAACCGTCCCCCAGCCGCCGGAGTCGCGCAACCCGCGGGTCGCCCGGCCCAGCGAGAGCGGGGACAGCACGCTCACCGTGGTGATCGCCTTCGTCGCCAACGCGGTCATCGCGGGCGCGAAGACCGTCGCCGCGATGGTCACCGGGTCCGCGTCGATGCTCGCCGAGGCCGTGCACTCCTGGGCGGACACGGGCAACGAGGTGTTCCTGCTCATCGCGGACCGCCGCTCGCGCCGCGCGGCGGACACCGACCACCCGCTCGGTTACGGCCGCGAGGCGTACGTGTGGTCGATGTTCGCGGCGATCGGGCTGTTCGCGGTCGGGGCGGGTGTCTCGATCACGCACGGCATCCAGGAGCTCGTGCACCCCGATCCGGCGGGCGACTTCGTGGTGGCGTACGCGGTGCTGGCGCTCGCGTTCGTGCTCGAGGGCGTGTCGTTCCTGCGCGCGCGCCGCCAGGCCCGCGACGAGGCCCGCGCCGCCGACCGCGACACGCTCCACCACGTGCTCGTCACGTCCGACCCGACCCTGCGGGCGGTCTTCGCGGAGGACGCCGCGGCGCTCGTCGGGCTCGTCGTCGCGTTCGCCGGCGTGCTCGCGCACCAGCTCACGGGCTCGCCGGTACCCGACGCGATCGGCTCGATCGTCGTCGGTCTGGTCCTCGCCGCCGTCTCCGTCGTGCTCATCGACCGCAACCGGCGCTTCCTCGTGGGCGAGGTGGCGCTCCCGGCGACGCGCGCCGCCGTCCTGCAGAAGATCCAGGAGCTCCCCGAGGTCGAGCGCGTGACGTACCTGCGGCTCGAGTTCGTCGGGCCGCGGGCGCTGTACCTCGTCGCGAGCGTCGACCTGCGGGGGAACGAGTCCGAGGAGTCGGTCGCGCGACGCCTGGACGACCTCGAGCGGCGCGTGACGTCGGTCCCGCTCATCGCGGGCGCGGTGTTCACGGTGTCGACGCCGGAGGAACCGTCGATCGCGTGACCCGCCGCCGCCGAACCCGGTGCCGAACCCGGGGTTGTCCCCGGACTCGGCGGGCGATCCGGCAACAACCCGGGGTTCGGCAGCTCAGGGGGATGGGCGAAACCTCCGAATCGGTACACATCGCTGGAGAACGTCGGTAGGGTCGAGCGATGTCCCCGCAGCGCACGCGCCGGCACACGCCCCGGCATAGCGCGGGCGCGCCGGTCCCGCCTCCCGTGGTGCCCGCCCGACGGCGCGGGGGGCCGTTCGCCCGGCACCTGCGGTCCGCGCCGCGCGTCGCGGTGACGTCCGGCGTCGCGACGGCGCTGCTGCTGGGTCCGCCGCTCGGCCTGACCATCGCGACCGCGACGGGGGAGGTGCGGCCCGAGCACGCGGGGCCGTTCGGCCCGGTCGTCGCGGCGATGCCCTGGCAGGGAGCCGATCCTGGTGCGTGGCTCGCAGAGCGGCTCCCGCTCGGGGCGTCGCGCACGCTCGCCGGCGACGGTCGCGACGACGTCGAGCCCGCGGGCGCGGCCGGGACCGACGGCGCGCAGGCACCCGACGGCGGGCCGCGGGACGGCGACGCCGACCCCGGGACGGCGGGCTCGGCCGACGGGACCGCGGCCGACGCCGCCGCTCCGACTCCCGCCGTGAGCCCTGACGCCGCTGCCCCGCCCGCAGGTGCGGCACCCGAGGACGGCACCGGAGGCGCGGGCGCCGACGGCGGCGGGGATCCGGCGTCGTCGGGCGCGGACGCGGGCTCGGGCACCCAGGCCGGTACGGAGACCGGCACGACGCCGGGCGCGCAGGCGCCGACGAACGGGCTCGCCGCGGCGCCGCCCGCAGGGCCGGGCACCCTCACGGCCGAGGGTGCCGCCGTCGTCGAGGCGACCAACGCCGAGCGAGCGGCCGCGGGATGCGCGCCGCTGACCGTGGACGAGCGGCTCACCGCCGCCGCGCAGCTCCACAGCGAGGACATGCTCGCCCAGGACTACTTCGACCACACGAGCCTCGACGGGCGCTCGCCGTGGGAGCGTGCCGAGGCGCAGGGCTACCCGAACCCCGGCGCGGAGAACATCGCCGCGGGCCAGAGTACGGCCGAGGACGTGGTGCGCGCGTGGATGGACTCGCCGGGGCACCGCGCGAACATCCTCAACTGCGACCTGAGGGAGATCGGCGTGGGGCACGCCGACCGCGTGTGGACGCAGCTCTTCGGCCGGGGCTGAGGAGCACGGCCGGGATCAGGCGAATTCTCGTGCCCCGGCCACGAGCCGGGTGCGTGCCGCGAGCCGGTCTCCGGTGTCCTGGATCCGGAGCAGCATCGCGGCCGAAGGCGTGACCTTTCCGCTCATGTAGGTGGAGAGCCGGGACGCCGAGGTGTCGACCTCCTCGGCGAACTCGCGGGCGGTGAGTCCCGAGCCACGTACCGCGCGGCGTACGAGGAGCGCGACACGCGCCGACTCGCCGGCCTGCGCGTCGGCGAGCGTCCGGGCGAGGAGGTCCGCCACGCCGGACGGTTCGACGACCCGGAGGGCTGTCCCGAGGTCCTGCGCCACCCGGCCGTACGGCTCGGCAGCGACGGCCCGTGCGATACGGCCCCAGTGCCGCCGGTAGCCGCGTTCGATCGCGGTGCTGATCCCTTCGACGCCCCAATCCTCGACGGGGTCGTCCGGGGTGGCGTCGATGTTGCGGAACTTCAGCGCCATGTCACCTCACCTCCTCGACCATCGCGCGCGCGACGTCCTGGCAGACCTCGACGACGTCCGACCACTTCCGCCACCGGCGCTCCAGCCCTTTGTACGTCGATAGCCGGCGCGTGATCGACGCGTCCTTCGGCCGGGGGTCCGCGAGCTGGACCACGATCTGGGTGGAGACGGGGCCCTCGTCGTGGACCTGGTCGGCGTAGTAGTCGTCGATCTCGGCAAGGACCCTGGCCGCCCTGCTCACTCCGTGGTGCTCCGACAGGGCGGCGACGTCGAGGTAGTCGCGCACCTGGTTGCGCTTGACGACGAGGAAGGCCTTCACCCGCAGCGTCTCGTCGAACGTCGGGACGGTCAGGTGCCGGCCCGAGGGCAGCTCGAGCCGTTCCGTCTCGAGCGGGCGCGTCCGGATGAGCTGCCGCACGCCCGCCTCGATGTCGCCGAGCTCGCCGAGGATGATCTTGCCCGCGCGCACCCGGTTCGTGACCCAGTCGCTCTCGCGCTCCAGGGCGTCCAGGACGACGTCGAAACGGTCACGCAGGTCGAGGACGACGTGATCGTGGTCGACGGAGAAGCGGTGGCCTGCGTGGAGCGCGGCAGCGCTCCCCCCGACGAGGACCGCGTCGGGGACGAGCTCCTGCAGGCGAGCTGCGGACTCCAGGAGGTCGTCAAAGGCGGGGATGTGCGCGGACTCGTCGACCACGGGTCGCTCCTTCCGTCGATCCGAGGCCTCGAGATTATCAGTTCTGATACGTCGACGCTTCGCGATCGAGCAGGCTCCGCTTGATGTCGAGCCCGTACCGGAACCCGCCGAGGCTCCCGTCCGTGCGGAGCACGCGGTGGCACGGCACGAACAGCGCCGCGGCGTTCATCGCGCACGCGCCGGCGGCGGCTCGCACGGCGGCCGGACGGCCCGAGAGCTCGGCGTACCGCGTGTACGTCACCGGGTCACCCGGCTCGACCGTGCGCAGCACGTCCCACGCGTGCGCGCGGTACGGGCCGGATACCTGGCGCACGGGCACGGCGTCGATCGCGTGGACGTCGCCCGCGTAGTACGCCCGGACCGCGGCGACGGCCGGGCCGACGGCGGGGTCGTCGTCGGGCACTTGTGTCACGTCCGTAGGGCGCAGGTCCGGGTGCACGAGCGCGACGAGCGCGCCGGCGTCGGTGGTCCAGCCCGAGGCGAGGACGGCGCCGTCGGGCGCGACGACGACGGTGAACGGGCCGTCGGGGGTCGCGAGGGTCGTCGTGACGGCGGTCGTGGTCGGCAGGGTCGTGGTCACGGGGTCTCCTCCGGGAGAAACGTCGGTGGGTCGGACGGCTTGGCGGACGGACGGGCAGGTGGCGGGGCGGTCGGACGGGCCGACGGCGCGGCGCGCCACAGGTGCATCGCGGCGTAGGAGCGCCAGGGGGCCCAGCGCTCGGCGCGGTCGACGAGGGCTCGACGGTCGTCGGGGAGCCCGAGCGCAGCGGCTCCGGCGCGGAGCGCGAGGTCGCCGTCGAGGAGGACGTCGGGGTCGTGCAGGACGCGCATCGCGACGTATCCGGACGTCCAGGGCCCGACGCCGGGCAGCGCCTCGAGCGTCGCGCGGAGCGTCGTGGGGTCGTCGGCGTGGGAGAGCCGCAGGTCGCCCTCGGCGACGGCCCGCACGGCCCCGAGGATCGCGGCGGTCCGCCGCGCGGGGCCGCGCACGTGGTCGGCCCCGCCCTCGGCGAGCTGCGCGGCCGTGGGGAACAGGAGCGTCGGACCGAAGCGCGACGCGTACGGGGTGCCGAGCGCGGCCGCGAGTCGCGACAGGTGGGTGCGGGCGGCCGCGACCGAGATCTGCTGGCCGACGAGCGCCCGCACGAGGATCTCCGTCGCGTCGACCGCGCCGGGCACGCGGATGCCCGGGGTCGTCCGGACCGACTTGGCGAGCGCGGGTTCGGCGGCCAGGGCCGCGTCCACCGCCGCGGGGTCGGCGTCGAGGTCGAAGAGGCGCCGGATCCGGGCGATCGCCGCGGGCAGGTCGGCGACCGACGTCAGCTCGAGCTCGACGTGGAACCGCCCTGTCGCGGCGCTCGCGCGCGGGGTGCGACCGCCGTCGGGCAGGGGGCCGTACGTGGCGCGGAACGCCCCGGGGCCGTGCGGCAGGGCGAGGGTGCGCGCGTAGGAGACGTGCGTGCGGCCCAGGTCCGCCACCTCGACGCCCTCGACGGCGCGCGCGGCGAGGAAGCCGAACACGCCGCGCGCGTCGTAGGGCTCGCGCAGCGGGAGGGTCAGGTCCAGGGTCGCCGGTGCGCCGCCGTCGGGCGGGGTCTCCGGCGCCGTCGCGTCCGCGGGGCGCCGGGACCCGGGTCGCGAACCGGCCGGCGACCCGGCGCGGGCGGTCCGCGCCCGGCGGCGCAGCTCGCTCGGAGTCGTGTCGAACACCTCGGTGACGGTGTCGTTGAACTGCCGGATGCTCCCGAACCCCGCCGCGAACGCGACGTCGGCGAGCCTCAGGTCCGTGCCGGTGAGCAGCGCGCGGGCGGTCTGGGCGCGCAGCGCGCGGGCGAGCGCGACCGGTCCGGCACCGAGCTCGGTGACGAGCACGCGGTGCACGTGGCGCGCCGAGTAGCCGAGCCGTGCCGCGAGGCCTTCCACGCCCTCCCGGTCCACGACGCCGTCGGCGACGAGCCGCATGGCCCGCGACGAGAGGTCGTGGGTCAGGTCCCAGCACGGGGTGCCGGGCACCGCCTCGGGCAAGCACCGCTTGCACGCGCGGTACCCGGCCTCGTGCGCGGCGGCAGAGGTGAGGTAGAACGTGACGTTCTCCGGCTTCGGGGTGCGCGCGGGGCACGACGGGCGGCAGTAGATGCCGGTGGTGCTCACGGCCGTGATGAACTGCCCGTCGAAGCGCTTGTCGCGCGAGGCGATCGCGCGGTACCGCTCGGCGAACACCGGGTCGTCCGCGGGCGTCGTCGCGGTGCCGGTCGCGGTGCCGTTCGAGGTGCGGGTCGCGGGTCGCGGTGAGTCGAGGGCCGTGGTCATGGCTCGATCCTCACCCGGCGGCAGGGGCGTTGGCTAGCGGGATTCGGACACGGCGGTCGGGCCGTCGTCGTCGCGGTCCTGGAGCAGGTCCAGGAAGCGCCGGAGGGAGTCGGTGAGCTCGGCGATCGTGTCGTCCCCGAGCCCGGCGACGAGGGCGTCCTCGTGCGCGAGCAGTGCGTCGACGGTGCGTTCGAGGAGCGCGTGGCCCGCGGGTGTGAGCTCGACGTAGACCGCCCTGCGGTCGTGGTCGTCGTCGCTCGTGCGCCGCACGAGCCCGTCCGCGGTGGCCCGGTCGACGCGTTGCGTGATCGCGCCCTTGCTCACGCCGCACCGCTCGGCGAGCTCCGTGACGCGCAGGCGGTACGGCGGGCCTGAGCGCCGCAGCTCCGAGAGGAGGTCCCGGATCGCCGGCTCCATCCCGAGTGCGGCCATGGTGCGACGGCGGTCGTCCTCGAGGATCTTCGCGATGCGACGCACGCGCGTGAGGACGCCGATCGACCGGACGGGCAGGTCGGGTCGCTCGCGCCGCCACGCCGCAGCGATGTCGTCGACGTCGTCGTGCGGGTCGGGTGTTGACACGCTACGAAGTTTAGGCCTAAACAAGATGTCATGACCAGCTCTCAGGGATTACGCCACGTCGTCGTCACGGGCGGGGGGACCGGCATCGGGCGCGCGTGCGCCGAGCGCTTCCTCGCGGCGGGGGACGCCGTCTGGGTCACCGGCCGTCGACCGGGCCCGCTGCACGACGTCGCCCGGCACGCGGGCGCGACGGCGGTCCCGTTCGACGCGACGGACCCGGCCGCGGTGACGGCGGCGCGCGACGCGCTCCCCGGCCGGGTCGACGTGCTCGTCCACTGCGCGGGCGGGCTCGTCGACGTGCCGCCCGCGCCGGAGGGCGCAGGTCTCGTCGACCGGCTCGCGGTCGTGGCGTCGTCGTGGCGGGCAGCCTACGACGCCAACGTCGTCTCCACCGTGCTGGTGACCGACGCCCTGCGGGACCGGCTCGCGGACGGCGCGCGCGTCGTCGCCCTCGGGTCGATCGCCGCGCGCCAGGGGGCGGGGGAGTACGGCGCGGCCAAGGCCGCGCTCGAGGCGTGGGCCGCGTCCGAGGCGCGGCGGCTCGGCCCGCGTGGGGTCACGGTCAACGTCGTGGCACCCGGCTTCACGGAGGCGACGGAGTTCTTCGGCGACGCGATGACCGACGCGCGGCGCGAACGGCTCGTCGGTGCGACACTGACCGGGCGTGCCGGTACGCCCGACGACGTCGCTGCCCTCGTCGCGTTCCTCACCTCGCCCGAGGCCGGGCACGTCACGGGTCAGGTCGTCCCGGTCAACGGCGGGGCGCAGCTCGCGCGCTAGATCCCGCGTCGGGCGGCGAATCCGAGGTTGCGCGTCACCGTCGTGCGCCGAACCCGGGTTTGCGGATGGGCCAGGAGGAAACGTGACACACAACCCCGGGTTCGGCGGGGCGGTGCCGGGGCGTTCGCCGACCCCGGACCCTCGCCGACCCCGGACCCTGGCCGTCAGACGCGTGCGTCGAGCCAGTCGAGCACCTCGCGCAGGTAGGTCGAGCGCGCGGGCTCGGGCGAGAGCGCGAGGTCGTGCGCGCCGCCCTCCACCGTGACGACCGTGACGTCGTCGCCGAGCCGCGCCGCGCGCGAGGTGATGTGCTCGACGTCGAGCACGCTGTCGGTCGTGAGGAGCGCGTCGTGCCACCCCGACGCCGGGCCGCTGCGCGCCGAGGCAAGCACGAGCACCGGGCAGTCGACGCGCAGCCCGCGGGCCACGCGCGCGTGGCCGCGCCGGATCGTGCGCACGAATCCCGCCCGCGCCGGGAAGCCCTCGATCGGCTTCCACGCGAGGTCGAAGTCCCACTCGCCGCCCGTGCTCGCGTGCAGCGCCTGCGCCCAGTGCGGGTCCAGCTTCCCGACGACGACGCGCGGCGCCACCCGCCCGACCACGTCGATCGCCCGCGTGACCGGGACGCGGTAGACCCACGACCTGTTGAGGTCGAACCACGGGCTGTTGAGCACGAGCGCCGCGAGCCGTCCGGGGCGCGCGTCGGCCCACAGGCTCGCGACGAGGCCGCCGGTCGAGTGACCGAGCACGACGAGCCGCTCGTGACCCTCGGCGCGGATCGCGCGCGCGGCGGCGTCGAGGTCCTGGGCGTAGACGGCGAGGTCCATGGCGAAGTTCGGGTCGTCGTCGGGCCGCCACGGCGCGCCCGAGCCGCGGCCGATCGAGCGGCCGTAGCCGCGCAGGTCGAGCGCGTAGAACCGGTACCCGCGCGCCTCTACCGCCTCCGCGACGTGGGTCTGGAAGAAGTAGTCGATGTACCCGTGCACGTACAGGACGGCGGGCCGCGCGTCGTCGGCGTCGTTCTCGGGCACCGGCTCGGGTACCGGGTCCCGGCGCCGCACGAGCGTGGCCACCGCGCCGTCGGGCAGGTCGAGGTTGCGCGCGACCCACGCGTCGCCCAGCACGTCCGGCCGCCACTCCTGCTGCGTGTCCGTCTGGTCCACCGTCGCCTCCTCGCTGCCGGCCCGTCCGACGTGTCAGCGTCCCACCGTGTCCCGGGCACGTCGAGCGCTGACACGTCGTCGCACCGCCAGAGTTGTCAGCGCTCCAGGGACCCAGGAGGCCGTGGGGCGCTGACAGCTCGGGGCGGCGGTACCGTGGCGCGGTGACGAGCGAGATCCTCGCCCGCGTCGACGACGGCGTCGGGCACCTCACCCTGGACCGCCCCCGAGCGCTCAACGCTCTCGGCTACCACCTGCTCGGCGAGATCGCCGACGTCCTCGACACGTGGGGCGCCGACCCCGCTGTCCGGGTCGTGCTGCTCGACGGCGCGGGGGACCGCGGGCACTGCGCGGGCGGCGACATCCGCGAGCTGCACACGTCGATCGTCGCCGGGCGGCAGGCCGACGCGCGGCGCTACTTCCGGCGCGAGTACGCCGTCGACGCGGCGCTCGCCGAGCTGCCCGTGCCCGTCGTGTCGGTCATGGACGGCATCACGATGGGCGGCGGCGTGGGCCTGAGCGCGCACGCGCCCGTACGCATCGTCACCGAGCGCTCGCGTGTCGCGATGCCTGAGACGCGGATCGGGTTCACGCCCGACGTCGGCGGGTCGTGGCTCCTCGCGCGCGCCCCCGGGCGCCTGGGCGAGATGCTCGCGCTCGGTGCGGTCACGATGGACGCCGCCGACGCGATCCACGCCGGGATCGCGGACCACTACGTGCCGAGCCGCCGGCTCCCCGAGCTCCTCCCGCTGCTCGCGGACGCCGCGAGGAGCGGCCCGCTCGGGCCCGACGACGTCCGTGCCCTGGTCCTGACCCTCGCCGGGGAGCCGCCGTCGTCGGTCCTCGCCGCGCGCCAGGAGCAGATCGACGCGGCCTACTCCGCGGACACCGTCCCCGGGATCGTCGCCCGGCTGCGCGCGGCGGCCCGCGACGGGGACGATCGTGCCGCCGCCGAGGCGGACGAGCTCGAACGCCTCTCGCCGACCGCGGTCACCGTGGCGCTCGCGGCGATCCGCAGCGCACGGACCCTGCCGGACCTGCGCTCCGCGCTCGAGCAGGAGTACCGGCTCGTCTCGTGGTTCGTCGACACGCGGCCCGACCTCGTCGAGGGCATCCGGGCGCAGGTCGTCGACAAGGACCGCAACCCCGCCTGGCGGCCGGCGACGCTCGCGGAGGTCGACCCCGACCTCGGAGCGACTGCCCTCGCGTACGTCCCGGCAGAAGCGCTGTGGGGCGACGACGGGTCCTGACGCGCCCGAACGACGACGGCCCGCCACGGGGTTCCGGGGCGGGCCGTCGACCTGTCTCTCGCGAGCGGAGCGCTCGTCAGTCGCGCGGCGGGCGCAGCCTGGTCGCGTCGTCGATCTCGTCGTCGGGACCGCCCTGGTCGTCGGGGCCGGTCGGGCCCTCCGCGCCGGTCGGGCCGTCGGGTCCCGGCTGGGGCGGGAGCGGCTGGGTCGGTGCATGTTGGGCCGGTGCCAGCCCCTGGTACGGCGGCAGCGGCTGGGTGGGCGCCGGCGGAGCGGGCGGGAACGGCGTGGTCGGGGAGGCCTGCGGGTGCCCGCCGGGGGTCGAGGGCTGCGGCGCGCCGGGAGGGGCGAACGGCGCCGCCGCTCCCGGGTAGCCGCTCTGCTGCTGCGGCGGCGCGGGCGGCTGGGCCCCGGGCTGGCCGGGCTGCTGTGCGCCGTACGACTGAGGGCCGCCCGGCTGGCCGTGCTGACCGGGGTACTGCCCCTGCTGACCGGGGTACTGCCCCTGCTGACCGGGATACCCACCCTGCTGACCGGGGTACTGACCCGGCTGGCCCTGCTGACCGGGGTACTGACCCGGCTGACCCTGCTGACCGGGGTACTGGCCCTGCTGGGGCTGGCCCGGAACGCCGTAGGGACCCTGCTGGCCGGGCTGCGCCGGGTAGGCGCCCTGCTGGAACGCGTTCGCCTGATCGTCGTGCGCCGGCTTCGACCGGAGCACGAGCCACAGCACGAGGCCGATGATGCCGAGCAGCAGGATCCCGCCGACGAGGAAGAGGACCCACCAGGGGAAGCCCGACTCGGAGCCGGAACCTGAGTCCGCGCTGTCGGTGGTGCCGGTCGTGCCGTCGTCGGTGCCCTCGTCCGTCGTGCCGTCGGTCGACCCGTCCGTCGACTCGCTCCCCGCGGATCCGTCGGCGATGGCCGAGCCGCGGGCGGAGAGCTCGGTGACCTCGCCGACCGTAGGACGCCAGGTGACCGTGTTCCCGTCGACCTCGCCGTTGGTCTCCGTGATCTCGCCGGGGAAGGTGATCGCGATGACGACCTCGAAGCCCTCCATCATCTGGCGGGTCATCTCGTCGGACTCGGACTCGGGGTCGGCGCCGTCGAGACCCAACTCCGCGTCGGACATGTCCATCGATCCGGAGACGACGAACTCGTCGCCCTCGCGCGCGATCGACAGCTCGTCGGCGCCGCCGGTCGACATCTCGGAGACCGGCTGGTCCGTGTAGGTGAGGCGGGTGCCGGTGTACCCGTCCTCGGCGTACGGCTCCTGCGTCGCCCCCGGGGGCAGCGAGCCCTCCGCCTCGGAACCGAGCTGGTCCCACAGCGCCTGCGGGTCCTGACCGAGCGCCTCCGCGGTCTCGTCGGAGATCGCCATGATGACGCTGCCGTCGGCCGTGTCGTCCTCGTTGAGGGTGAAGCTCATGTCGATCTTCATGCACCCGGCGAGGAACAGTGCGAGGGTGGCGAAGAGGGCGCTGAGGCCGAGTCGTCTGCGCAGGGCGGGAGAGGTCACCCGCCCAGCATGTCGCGGATCAGTGCCCGAAGCGAGGTTCGATGCCGATTTGAGACGGAATGCGGCGGGAGTTCATCCGGTCGGGCGACGCCGTACGCGCCGAACCCGGGGTTGTCCCCGGATCGGACACCGGAACGGCCCACAACCCCAGGTTCGGCAGCACGTCTCGTCGACGCGTCCGAGGCTGACGGATCGAAGTTGAGCGGAATACACTCAACTTCGGAGTCGTTCCACTGGTCAGACCAGACTTTCGAGCACCCGGAGCACTGATGGAGACGAAGTTCACGACGATGTCGCAGCAGGCGATCGGCGAGGCGATCCAGACCGCGTCGGCCGCCGGCAACCCCCAGCTCGAGCCCACCCACCTCCTCGCCGCGCTGCTCACGCAGGACGGCGGGGTCGCCGTCGGCCTGCTCGACGCGGTCGGTGCGGACAAGCAGGCGATCGGGCAGAAGGTCCGCGCGGCGCTCGTCGCGCTGCCCACGGCGAGCGGGTCCGCCGTCGCGCAGCCGACGCCGTCGCGCGCCCTGTCCGTCGTCCTCGAGAACGCGTCCAAGGAGGCGCAGGGCCTCGGTGACGAGTACGTGTCGACGGAGCACCTGCTCCTCGGCATCGCCGCCGGGTCGTCGCAGGCGGCGACGATCCTCCAGCAGGCCGGCGCGACCGCCGACGCGCTGCGGTCGGCGCTGCCCGCCGTCCGCGGGAGCGCGCGCGTGACGAGCCCGAACCCCGAGGGCACGTACAAGGCGCTCGAGCAGTACGGCACCGACCTCACGGCCGTGGCCGCCGAGGGCAAGCTCGACCCGGTCATCGGGCGCGACTCGGAGATCCGGCGCGTGGTGCAGGTGCTGAGCCGCCGCACGAAGAACAACCCCGTCCTCATCGGCGAGCCGGGCGTCGGCAAGACGGCTGTCGTCGAGGGTCTCGCGCAGCGCATCGTCGCGGGCGACGTGCCGACGTCGCTGCAGGGCAAGCGCCTCGTGTCGCTCGACCTCGCGAGCATGGTCGCGGGCGCGAAGTACCGCGGTGAGTTCGAGGAGCGGCTCAAGGCCGTCCTGGAGGAGATCCGGTCCTCCGACGGCGAGGTCGTCACGTTCATCGACGAGCTGCACACGGTGGTGGGGGCCGGTGCCGGCGGAGAAGGCGCGATGGACGCCGGCAACATGCTCAAGCCCATGCTGGCCCGCGGCGAGCTGCGCCTCGTCGGCGCGACGACGCTCGACGAGTACCGCGAGCACGTCGAGAAGGACCCGGCGCTCGAGCGGCGCTTCCAGCAGGTCTTCGTGGGCGAGCCGTCGGTCGAGGACACCGTCGCGATCCTGCGCGGCCTCAAGGAGCGGTACGAGGCGCACCACAAGGTGACGATCGCCGACTCCGCGCTCGTCGCCGCGGCGTCGCTCTCCGACCGGTACATCACCGGCCGCCAGCTCCCCGACAAGGCGATCGACCTCGTCGACGAGGCGGCGTCGCGCCTGCGCATGGAGCTGGACTCGTCGCCGATCGAGATCGACGAGCTCCAGCGCGCCGTCACGCGCCTCGAGATGGAGGAGGTCGTGCTCTCCGAGTCCACCGACCCCGCGTCGCTCGAGCGCCTGGAGAAGCTGCGCGCCGACCTCGCCGACCGCCGCGAGGAGCTCTCCGCGCTCACCGCGCGGTGGGAGGCCGAGAAGGCGGGGCACAACCGCGTCGGCGACCTGCGCGCGAAGCTCGACGAGCTGCGCGTCCAGGTCGAGCGCGCGATCCGCGAGGGCGACCTCGAGACCGCGGGACGCCTGCAGTACGGCGAGATCCCCCAGGTCCAGCGCGAGCTCGACGAGGCCGAGCGCGAGGAGGCCGCGGAGGGCGCCGCGGACGCCCTCGCCGACCCGTCGCAGGCGCCGATGATCGCGGACAAGGTGGGCGCGGACGAGATCGCCGAGGTCGTGTCCGCGTGGACCGGCATCCCGGCGGGCCGCATGCTCCAGGGCGAGAGCGAGAAGCTCCTGCACATGGAGGGCGTCATCGGCGAGCGCCTCATCGGCCAGCAGGCCGCCGTGCGCTCGGTGTCCGACGCCGTCCGCCGCTCGCGCGCGGGCGTCGCCGACCCGGACCGCCCCACGGGCTCGTTCCTCTTCCTCGGCCCCACGGGCGTCGGCAAGACCGAGCTCGCCAAGTCGCTCGCAGACTTCCTCTTCGACGACGAGCGCGCCATGGTGCGCATCGACATGTCGGAGTACTCCGAGAAGCACTCGGTGGCCCGGCTCGTCGGGGCGCCCCCGGGGTACGTCGGGTACGAGGAGGGCGGCCAGCTCACGGAGGCCGTGCGGCGTCGGCCGTACTCGGTCGTGCTGCTCGACGAGGTCGAGAAGGCCCACCCCGAGGTCTTCGACATCCTCCTGCAGGTGCTCGACGACGGCCGTCTCACCGACGGCCAGGGTCGCACCGTCGACTTCCGCAACGTCATCCTCGTGCTCACGTCGAACCTCGGCTCGCAGTTCCTCGTCGACCCGATGCTCGACGACGCCGCGAAGCGCGAGGCCGTGATGGGCACCGTCCGGGCGAGCTTCAAGCCCGAGTTCCTCAACCGCCTCGACGACGTCATCGTCTTCGACCCGCTGACGCTCGACGAGCTCGGCCGGATCGTCGACATCAGCGTCGCGCAGCTCGCGCGTCGCCTCGCCGACCGTCGCATCACGCTCGACGTCACCCCGGCCGCGCGCGAGTGGCTCGCACTCGAGGGCTTCGACCCCGCCTACGGCGCGCGCCCGCTGCGCCGGCTCGTGCAGCGCGAGATCGGTGACCGGCTGGCCCGGATGCTGCTCGCGGGCGACGTCGCCGACGGCGACGTCGTGGTCGTGGACCGCGAGCCGGACACCCAAGGCCTGACCCTCGCGACGGAGGTCCTCACCGCCTGACACCGCACGAGGGTGGTGCGGGTCGAGCACCGGTGAGCGACCGCCCGCCCGCCACGACATACTCGGGGACGTGCCGACCGACGAGACCCCCGAGCCCACCACCCGCCCGCGCGCCGACGACGCGCCGCGGCGCTCCGCCGTCATCGTCAACCCGAACCGCGTGGACGGCCTCGACGAGCTGCGCGCGACGATCGTCGCCCGGCTCGCCGAGGCCGGCTGGCCGGAGCCCGCGTGGCTCGAGACGACGGCCGAGGACCCGGGGACCGGCCAGGCGCGCCAGGCCGTGGACGACGGCGCGGAGGTCGTGTTCGTGAGCGGCGGCGACGGGACCGTCCGGGCCGTCGTCGAGGGGCTCGCGGGGACCGAGGCCGCCCTGGCGATCCTGCCGGGCGGGACGGGGAACCTGCTCGCCACGAACCTCGGGATCCCCACGGATGCCGAGGAGGGGATCCGGCTCGTCCTGGGCGGTGGGCGCCGCACCATCGACGTCGGGGACGCGGAGGGCCAGATCTTCGCCATCATGGCCGGGATGGGGCTCGACGCCTCGATGATGGACGACGCGCCGACGGCGCTCAAGGCGAAGGCCGGGTCGATCGCCTACGTGTTCTCCGCGATCAAGCACCTCGCCGACGACGAGATGCACCTCGAGGTGACGGTGGACGGGCGGACGCGCCGCCGTCGGGCGCGGACCGTCGTCGTCGGGAACGTCGGACGACTCCAGGGCGGGACGAACCTTCTGCCGGACGCGGAGCCCGACAACGGGCAGCTCGAGGTGGCGATCATCGCGCCCCAGAACCTCAAGCACTGGGTCCAGCTCCTGTGGGGCGTGGCGCGCGGCAAGAGCCGGGTGCCGAGCCGCGAGGTCGTGCGCGGACGGGAGGTCTCCGTCGTCTCCGACCGGCCGCAGCCGCGCCAGCTCGACGGCGACGTCATCGAGCCCGCCGAGCGGCTCGACGTGTCCGTGCGGCCCGCGGCGCTGCACGTGTGCGTGTACCAGCCCGAGGAGTCGGAGGACCTCGCCGAGGGCGCACCCACCAAGAGCTGACGCGCGGGGCCGGGGCGGACGGCCCGGCCCTGCACCCGGAGGTCCGGCAGGATGAGCGCATGAGCGCTCCCGAGTCCTGGCCCTCGCCCGGCACGCCCTCGTCGGGCACGTCCGCGTACGGCACCCCCTCGCCCGGCCCGTCCCCGTACGGCCCGCAGACGCCCGCCCCGGCCGCGCGACGGTCGCCGCTCGCCGTCGTGGCGTTCGTCGCGGGCGTCGCGACGGTCCTCGTCGGCTCAGCGTTCACGCTGGCCTTCCCGCTCTTCCTGTCGTCGTCCGGGTACTCGGCGACGTCCGTCGGGGTGCTGCAGCTGGTCAACGGAGTCCTCACGGCCGTCGTCGGCCTCGTCGCGGTGATCGCGGGCGGGATCGCGCTCGTGCGTCGCGCACCGGGCACGGCGCTCGCCGCCGCCGGGACCGCGCTCGGCGCGGCGGCGCTCCTCGGCGTCGTCCTCGCCCTCGTGCAGGGCCTCCTGTACCAGGTGGTCTGACGCGCCCGTGCGGGGCTTCGACGCGCTCGGTAGGTTGCCCTGGGGAGTTCGCCGCACGGGGGAACGCAACGACCGGGGGAGCCGACATGGCGGGTGAGGCGACGACGTCCCTCGGGTACGTCTCGTGATCGAGCTGGAGCACGTCACGAAGCGGTACGGCGACAAGGTCGCGGTCGAGGACCTCAGCCTCACCGTCCGCACCGGGCGCGTCACGGGGCTGCTCGGCCCCAACGGCGCGGGCAAGTCGACGACCATGCGCATGATCCTGGGCCTGCACCGGCCGACCAGCGGCACGGTCCGGGTCGACGGTCGCCCGTTCGCCGACGACCCGGCGCCGCTGACGGCGATCGGGGCCATGCTCGATGCGCACGCCGTCCATCCGGGGCGAACCGCGCGCGCCCACCTGCGGTCGATCGCGCTGACGCACCGGCTGCCTGCGCGGCGTGTCGACGAGGTGCTCGAGCTCACGGGGCTGAGCGGCGTGGCGAACCGGCGGATCGGCACCTACTCCCTCGGGATGGGCCAGCGCCTGGGGATCGCCGGGGCGCTGCTCGGCCGGCCGCGCACGCTCGTGCTCGACGAGCCCGCGAACGGGCTGGACCCGGACGGGGTGCACTGGGTGCGCGAGCTCGTGCGCTCGCTGGCGGCGGGCGGCACGACGGTGCTCGTCTCGAGCCACCTGATGAGCGAGATGGCGCAGACCGCGGACGACCTCGTCGTCCTGGGGCGTGGACGGCTCGTCGCGGCCGGGCCGCTGGACCAGGTCGTGGCGAACGCGACGACGGGCAGCGTGCGCGTCCGCGTCGCGGACGATCCGGGCCCCCTGACCGCTGCCCTCGCCGAGGCGGGCGCGCGCGTCGACCGAGCCGGCGACGGCGTGCTCACCGTGACCGGCCTGGCGAGCGAGGACGTCGGCGCCCTCGCGCTGCGCACGGGCACCGTGCTCGCCGAGCTCGTCCCGCAGCAGGCGTCGCTGGAGGAGGCGTTCTTCGCCCTGACCAAGGATGCCGTCGAGTACACCGCACCGGAGGCGTCATGACCGTCCCGGCCGATCCCTCCGCCCCCGAGATCGCCCGCCCCCGGCTCGTGTTCGGCGGCCTCCTGGCGTCCGAGGCCCTCAAGGCGTGGAGCCTGCGCTCGACCCGGTGGCTCGTCGTTCTCGCGCTCCTGCTGCCGATCGGCATCGCGGTCGTCACCGTGCTCAGCGGGCGCTCCGACGTCACGAGCCACGCCGCGGCGCTGGGTGTGGTGCTCGGTGCGGTGGCGGACACCAACTACGTGCCGCTGCTCCTGCTCGTGTCGCTCGGCACGCTCGTCGGCACCGCCGAGTTCGAGCGCGGCGCGGCGACCACGACCTTCGCCGTCGTGCCGCGCCGGACGCTGGTCGTGCTGGCGAAGGTCGTCGTGGTCGTCGTGACGGCGTTCCTCGTCTCGCTCGTCTCGGGACTGGTCTCGTTCCTGCTCGGCTCGGTCCTGGTGGCCGGTGACCCGCCCGTCGGGCTGTCCGACCCCGACGTGGCGCGGGTGCTCGCCGGGACCGCGCTGTTCCAGGCGGCGGCCGCCACGATCGCACTTTCCGCGGGGCTCCTGCTGCGCTCGAGCATCGCGGGGGTCGCGGCGACCCTCGGGTTCGTCTTCGTGGTCCCCGCGGTGCTGCAGGCGATCCCTGTGGAAGCCGTCGCGTGGTTCGCACGCACGCTGCCGGGGCCCGAGTCCGCCGTGCTGGAGGTGCCCGACGCCGCGAGCGGTCCGGGAGCGCTCGTGTGGAGCGTGGTCGCCGTCCTGGCCTGGACCGCAGCGACGGTCGCCCTCGCGTGCGCCGTCGTGCGGCGCCGCGACGTCTGACGCGACCGACGGGACCGACGGCGCTCCCGTGACCGGCGTGCGAGGACTCCGACGGCGGCGCACGGTGGTCCTGTGAGCCCTCGAGGTGGTGCGTCCGCACCGGAGCGTCCTGGCGCGCAGGAGTGGGTGCCCGACGGCGCCGCCGCGCGCGACGTCGACGCGTTCGCCCGGGCCGCCCACGAGTGCCACGGGTGCGAGCTGTGGGTCGACGCGACGCAGGTCGTGTTCTCGCGGGGGCCCAGCGACGCGCGCCTGGCGCTCGTCGGCGAGCAGCCGGGGGACCGCGAGGACCGTGACGGCGAGCCGTTCGTCGGTCCTGCCGGGCGTGTGCTCGACGACGCGCTCGAGGCCGCAGGGCTCTCGCCGGACGAGGTCTACCTGACGAACGCCGTCAAGCACTTCCGGTTCGAGCAGCGCGGCAAGCGGCGGCTGCACAAGTCGCCGGACGTCGCGCACGTCCGCGCGTGCCTGCCGTGGCTGGAGGCGGAGGTCGCCGCCGTCGGGCCGCGCGTCGTCGTCGCGCTCGGCGCCACGGCTGGGCGCGCGGTCCTCGGGCGGGCCGTGCGGGTCACGGCCGAGCGCGGCACCGTCCTCGATCCGGGCGAGGAACCGGCGGGCGCGTCACCGCTCGTGCCCGACGACGCTCGCTCGCAGGGGCCGCGACCGTCGCCCCTCGTCGTGCTCACGACGCACCCGTCGGCGCTCCTGCGGCTGCGCGACCGGTCCGGCCGGGACGAGGCGTTCGCCGCGCTCGTCGCCGACCTCAGCGTCGCGGCCGACGCCGCGACCGGCAACCCGGCCGGCTCGTCGCGCGGCGCTCGCTGACGGTGTCGGCCCGCGAGCCCTCGGGCGGTCCGCCGGACCGACCCCCGCGACCCGCCGTCAGCGCGCAGCGCTGGGAGTCGCTGACGTTCCTGCACTGGCGCGTCGATCCGGGTGTGGTCCAGGGCTGGCTGCCGCCCGGGCTGACGGTCGACACCCTCGACGGCAGGACCTGGCTCGGCGTCGTCCCGTTCGTCATGGCCGACGTCCGCGTCCCGCCGCTGCCCGCGCTGGGCGCCTGGTCGACCTTCCCCGAGCTCAACGTCCGCGTCTACGTCCGAGACAGGTCGGGTCGGGTGGGGATCTGGTTCTGCGGCCTGTGGGCGACCCCTCGGGCGTTCGTCGCCGCCACGCGTGCCGCGGGACTGCCGTACCACCACGCGCACGCGGACGTCTCGACCGGCGGGCCGGCCGGGCACGGCGTCACGTCGGACGCCACGTCGGCGGTCCCGTCCGTCGTCCGGTACACCTTCGTGGCCGACGGCGGCGCGGGGCCGTTCCGGGTCCGGCACGAGCACCCGGGCCTACGGTCCGGGCGCTTCGCCGCCGTCGTGCGCACGCGCCCGGACGCCGACGCCGGGACGCCGGGCGCGCCGTCGGACCTCGAGCCGTGGCTCACCGCACGGTGGAACGCGTACGGCGTGCGCGCGGGCGCGCTCTGGCGGTTCCCCGTCCACCACGAGCCCTGGTCGCTGCGTCGCGGCACGCTCGACGCGTTCGACACCGACCTGCCCGCGCGCCTCGGTATACCCGCTCCGACCGACCCGCCGCTCGTGCACTTCGCCGCGCCGGTGCACGCCCGCTTCGGGGTCCCGCGCCGGGTGCCCCGCGCTCTCGCCGTCGGGGTTGAGGTTGCCTCGTGTGAACCCGACGAAGTCCACCAGCCTCGGAGCCGGACTGCTCCTCGTCCTCGCGCTCGCGGCCTGCGGTGGCGGTACGACCGCGCGGAACGCCGAATGGGAGGTGCAGGGTGAGCTCGACCATTCGTCGTCGACCGTGCCGATCCGGTTCGAGTACGGGCCGGCCTGCGAGCAGGTCGAGGGGATCGACGTCGAGGAGGACGAGGAGCGGGTGGAGATCACCGTGCGACTGGTCTTCGAGGAGCCGGACGAGGGCTCTGCGTGCGTTGACATCGGAGGCTCGATGTTGACGGATGTGGAGCTCGACCAGCCGCTCGGCGATCGCGAGCTGACCGGCCCCGGCTTCACGGGCTGACTCGCCTCACCCGGAAGGACGACGCCCGACAGATCGCCGGATGTGCGTCGTCATCCTGAGCCCGGACGGACGACACCACGCTCGAACGCCCACACGACGAGCTGCACGCGGTCGCGCGCGCCGGTCTTCGTCATCGCGCGGCTCAGGTGGGACTTCACGGTGCTCGGCTCGAGGAACAGCGCCGTGGCGATCTCGGCGTTCGACGACCCGCGGCACAGCAGCTCGACGATGTCGTGCTCGCGCGGCGTGAGGAGGGCGGCCGCGCCCTCGTCGCGCGCCGCGGGCGAGCGGCGGCGCGAGAACTCGTCGATCACGCGCCGCGTGAGCGACTGGTCGACGAGGCCGTCGCCCGACGCGACCCGCCGGACGGCATCGACGAGGACGTCCGGCTCGGCGTCCTTGAGCAGGAACCCGCTCGCCCCGGCCTCGAGCGCCCCGAACACGTAGTCGTCCAGGTCGAACGTGCTCACCACGAGCACGGGCACCGGGTCGACGACGCCCGGACCGGCGAGCGCGCGCGTCGCCGTGATCCCGTCCCCGCCGGGCATGCGCACGTCCATGCACACGACGTCCGGCCGCTCGCGGCGTGCGACGCGCACGGCGTCGGCCCCGTTCGACGCCTCGCCGACGACCTCGATCCCCTCGCTCTGCAGGATCACCGCGAACCCGGCACGGACGACCGCCTGGTCGTCCACCAGCACCACGCGCGTCACGCGACCTCCTCGTTCTCGACGGCGGGCTCCGGCCGGAGCGTCCCCGGCTCGCGCCCGTCCCGACCCGGGGCGCGCGGGACCACGAGACGCACGAGCCACGCGCCGTCGGGCATGCGGCGTGCCTCGACCGCGCCGCCCAGCATCGCTGCTCGCTCACGCATCCCGACGAGGCCGTGCCCGGGGCGAGCAGGGTCGGGAGCCGGGGTCACGGAGGTCGCCGAGGGGTTGCGCACCGTGAGGGTGAGCTCCGCCGGCGTCCACGCGAACCGCACCGCGACGGGCCGGCCGGGAGCGTGCCGACGCGCGTTGGCGAGCGACTCCTGGAGCACGCGGTAGACCGCGATCTGGGTGCTCGGCGCGGCGTCCCACGGGTCGCCCGTCGTCTCGACCGTCACGGTCGTGCCCGCGGCACGGGCGGTGTCGACGAGCGCGGGAACGTCCGCGAGGGTCGGCTGCGGGTCCTCCCGACGGTCACCGCGATCCGCGTCGTCGCTGCCGCGCAGGATTCCGACGACGAGGCGCAGGTCGTCGAGCGTGTCCTTGCCCTGGGCGCGGATCCAGCGCAGGGATTCCTTGGCGCGCGCCGGGTCGGCGTCGACGAGGCGCTCGGCGGCCGACGCCTGCACGACGATGCCGGACAGGTGGTGCGCGGCGACGTCGTGCAGCTCGCGCGCCATGCGACCCCGTTCTTCGAGCACGGCCTGGGCGGCGAGCGCCTCGCGCTCGCGCTCGGCCCGCTCGACCCGGTCGCGCAGCTGGGCCACGAGCTCGCGCCGGGTGGCGACGTAGGACCCGACGAGCGCGGACCCGAGGTACGCGAGGAGCGCGGAGAGCAGGGTCCCGCCGACCTGCAGGGCGTGCTGCGCGGGGCTCGCGCCGGTCGGGATCCCGAGACCGCCGAGGGCGAAGACGAGGAGCACCTGGACCACGGCCGCGCCCGAGGGGGCGGCGAGCCGCGCCCGCCGGAGCCCGTAGGCGCCGACCGAGTACGCCGCGACGAGGGTCGCGGGCGCCTGGAACTGGACGTACGGGGGCAGGAGCGCCGCGATCGCGACCTGGCCCGCGACGGTCAGGGCCAGGCACGTCAGCGGGGCCTTGCGCCGCAGCGCGAGCGCGAGCGCCTGGACGACCACGAGCGCGAGGACCGCCGCACGGACCGGTGGCGGGACGACGACGGTCCCGGGCCCGAGGCCGAACGTCGTGCCGACGTCGGTCGCGAGCGCCCGCTCGATGCCGAGGAACAGCACGACGGTCACGATCCCCAGAACGGCGCCGAGCACGGCGTCACGCCCGGTGGCGGTGCGCACGCCGACGGCGGCGAGCGCGCGGCGCAGGGCGGCGGTCACGACGAGACCTCCTCGGGGTTGCGGGGACGAGCGGGGGACGAGCGGGGAAAGGGCGGGGACCGCGGCGGGGCGCCGGGCCCGACCACCCTAGGTGACCGGGCCCGACGCCGTCGGACGAGGTGGGGCGACCTCACACGAGGTCACGCCGCTGCAGGCTCACGGCCCCGCCGCCGAGGAGCACGGCCGCCCAGGCCGCGAGGCCCGCGAGGGCGGCGAGTGCACCGAGCGGCGCGGACTGACCGAGGAGCGCGGCGCCGGACTGCCCGGTCGACGCGAGGGCGCCGAGGCCGAGCGGGAGCCACTCGGCCGCCGAGGACTCGCCGCCGGACAGGAGCGTCACCGCGCCGCGCACGATCGGCTCGGCGAGGGCGAGCGCGCCGATCGTCACGACCGCCGCGACCTGGCCGCGCACGAGCGTCCCGAGGCCGAGCCCGAGCCAGCTCAGGAGGACGAGGACGGCGAGACCGCGCACCCAGATCCCGAGCACGTCGAGCGCGCCGAGCGCGAGGCCGGCGCCAGGGGTCGTGACGATCGCGACGAGCAGCCCGGCCGCCCCGAGCACGGCGAGGACGGCGCCGACGGCGAGCGCGACCGTCGCCGTCGCCCCCGCCTTCGCCGCGAGGACGCGCAGGCGGGCGGGCTGGACGAGCGCGGTCGGCACGATGCCGCCCGTGCGGAAGTCGGTGGTCACGGCGAGCACGCCCAGCAGGAGCATGCAGACCGTCGCGACGCCGACCGACCCGGACCCGCCCATCCCGTTGCCGAGCAGGTCCAGCATGCTGCGCTGGAACGCCGGGAGCGAGACGTCCGTGAGCGCGCCGAGGTCGGGAGCGAGCTCGGAGACCATCTCGGGCGGCGCCTGGATCCCGACGGTCGTGCCGCCGCCCAGCGCCTCGGTGCTGCGCAGGATCGTCGGCAGCAGGAGCGTGAACACCTGGACGACGAGCATCCCGGCGACGGCGACGGCCGCGACGATCCACGTCGCGCGGGTCGTGCGGAGCTTGAGCATCTCGGCGCGGTACATCAGCGCACTCCTTCGGTGGTGGCGGTCAGGTCGAGGTAGAAGTCCTCGAGGGACTCCCCGCGCAGCAGGTCGTCGAGCGGTCCGTCGGCGACGACGCGCCCCTGCCCGACGACGACCAGGTCGTCCGCGACCTGGCGCACCTCGGACAGGACGTGGCTCGCGAGCAGGACGGTGCCGCCGTCGTCGGCGAACGCGCGCACGAGGTCGCGCAGCCAGCGCATCCCGGCCGGGTCCAGACCGTTGGCCGGCTCGTCGAGGACGAGCACCTCGGGGTCGCCGAGCAGCGCGGCGGCGATCCCGATGCGCTGGCGCATGCCGAGCGAGTACGTGCGGACGCGCCGGTCGGCGGCGGGCGTCATGCCGACGAGCGCGAGCACCTCGTCGACGCGGCGCGCCGGGAGCCGGCCCGCGGAGGCGAGCACGCGCAGGTGGTCGCGGCCCGTGCGCCCGGGGTGCAGCCCGCCCGCGTCGAGCAGCGCGCCGACCGTGCGCGCCGGGTGCGGCAGGTCGGCGAACACACGGCCGTCGACCGTCGCCGTGCCCGCGGTCGCGGCCGCGAGGCCGAGCAGGACGTGGAGCGTCGTCGACTTTCCGGCGCCGTTCGGGCCGAGCAGCCCGACGACGCGGCCTGGGCGGGCGGTGAACGTCACGTCGTGCACGGCGTCGAACGCGCCGTACGACTTGCGCAGCCCGGTCACCTCGATGGTGGCCATGGCAACCCCTCTCGTGTGGTGTCCCGCACGGCGTTCCGAGCGGATGACTCCAGGCTTCCGTCCGGGACCCTGCCCCGTCTTGCGGCGCAGGACGGAACCGGGCCTGCGACCTCCGTCGGAGGTCGCAGCACCGCGACGGCGTCCGGGGGAGGTGCCGACCGTGCCGTGCCCGCTCCGTCACCCGCGTGCCGCGTCGCGTCGTCCCAGGTGGGGGAGCGGGCGTGACAGACCGCCGCGCGATGGGGCAGTGTGGGTCACCCACCCGACCCGCTCGGTGTGCTGCGTGCTGCGCGGTCCGCCGGTCCCGAGACGCCGGAAGGAGGCGACGTGCGCCGCCGATCAGATCCCCTCGCCAGCACCGCCGACCCGCCGACGACCGGACGGCCCCCGGCCGCCGCGGGCGGGCAACGCTCCTCCCTGCCGTGGATCTCCGTCGCGGCCGGCGCCGGAGCCGTGACGCTCGTCGTGGCCGTCGCCGGGATGGTCGGTGCCGCGACGGGCGGGGGCGAGGCCGTCGTCGTCGCGGGCAGCGCGGCGGAAGGTCACACCGAGACGGAGTCGGGGGTCCCGTCCGTGACACCCCGCCGGGACGAGCCGCGTCCCACCGTGACGCGCATCCCTGCGCCGGGTACGACGCCCGACGGCACCCAGAGCGCGGAGAACGACCGGTCGACCGACGAGCCCGACGGCGCCGCGGCGCCCCCGCCCGGGCCGGTCGCCGCTCCGGGCGTCCCCTCCGCCCCGGCGGCGACCCAACCGGCGCCCGCGCCGTCGAGCCCGACCGCACCCGCCCCCGCCCCGGACCCGTCGCCGACGGACGAGCCGACCGACGCCGCGGACGAGGCGTCCGTGGCGTGGGTGCAGGAGCGCCTGCTCGTGCACGGCGCGACGATCGACGTGACCGGGGTGCTCGACGACGCGACCGTCGCCGCCCTGCGCGCGTTCCAGGAGTCGCACGGCCTGGCGGTGACCGGGACGGTGACGGCCGAGACCGGCGCGGCGCTCGCGGCGGCACCCGGCTCGGGCGGCGAGGAGTCCGGCGAGGACCCGGGCGGGACGGTCCCCGCCGAGCCCACCCCGCCGCCGGCGCCCGCGCCCGACGAGCCGACGTCAGCGCCCGCCCCGACGAGCGCCGCGACCCCCACCGGCGACGCCACCGCGGCCGACTGACGCGGTACGCCCGGACGCCGCGACCGCGACGCTCGTGGCCCGACCGGTGGTCCGGTCGGTAGGGTTCTGGGTCCGACGACGGACGGAGCAGAGGATGACGAGCGCGGCCATCGGCGCGGGTCGTGACGGCGACGTGCGCCGCCGGGGGACGGCTGCCGCGGGAGATCCCGGGCGCGGGTACGCGAAGGGGCGTGCCAAGCGGAACGAGATCCTCCAGGCGGCGATCGGCCTGTTCGGCGAGGTCGGCTTCCACGCGGCGTCGTTGCGCGAGCTCGCCTCGCGCGTCGGCATGTCGCACCCCGGGCTGTTGCACCACTTCCCCACGAAGGTGGCCCTGCTCGAGGCGGTGCTCGAGTACCGGGACGCCGCCGACCAGGACGACCTCGAGCAGGAGCTCGCCCGGGGGACCGACTTCTTCGGTGCCCTCGTGCACCTCGTCGAGCGCAACGCGCTCCGCCGCCCCGTCGTCGAGGTCTTCACCGCCCTCGCTGCTGAGGCGACATCACCGGACCACCCGGCGCACGCGTTCTTCGTCCGCCGCTACGAGTCGACGCTCGCGCGGATCGAGGAGCACCTCGCCCGGTGCGCGCGATCAGGCCGGCTGCGCGCCGACGTCGACCCCGGCGCGGCGGCGCGCCAGCTCGTCGCGCTCATGGACGGGCTCCAGGTCCAGTGGCTGCTCTCGCTCGACAAGCCGAAGGCGCAGCGCGTCGACATGGCGGCCGACCTGCGCGCCTATCTCCGCCTGATCCTCGCTGCCTGACGCGGCCCGTCACCCGCTCCGGCGGGCTCAGCCCAGGAGGTCGACCGGGAGCGGGGTGTCGCTCGCGACGAGGCACAGCCCCGTGCGGTCGCCGTCGCGCCAGGACGCCTCCGTCGGTGACCACACGACGAACGTGACGCCGTCGGGCGCGTCCGGCCCGAGCACGCCGGCCGTGCAGACCCGGGCGACGCGGCGGTCCACGGCCTGCTGGCCCGGCCATATCTCGTCGGCCCCGAAGTCGGTCCGGGCGACGACCTGCGCGCGGTGGTCGTCCGCGCACGGGACGACGCGGACGTCGTTCACCTCGCCGTCGGGCGGGAGCTCGTCGAGGCACAACCCGAGCACGAGCTGGCGTGCCGAGACGGTCCGGGGCGCGTCGACGTCGCCCGCGAGCGGGGTGCGGGCCTTCTCGCCCTGCCACCACACGAACGCGCCGAGGCCCCACCCGACCGTGACCAGCGCGCCCAGCACCATCCCCGCGACCGCGAGCCCGCGGCCCCGCGTGCCGCGCGCCCGCACGCGCGACAGCGCCGCGCCACCGAGGCCGATCCCCACCGGCCCGAGGACGACGCCCGCCGGCACGCTCGCCACGGCGAGCGGCTCGACGCGCGGCGCCTGCGGCTGCCAGCCCGGCGCGTAGTACGTCCCGGCGGCGAACCCCGGGTCCGCGGGGCCCGCGCCGTCCGGCGTCGGTGGGTTCGGCGGAGTCGGCGGCACGGCGCCCGGCGTGGGCGACGACGCGCGCGTCGTGCCCTGGGCGCCCGGTGGTGGCGGCGGGGGCGTCGGCGGTCGGGAACCGGTCGGGCCGCCGGGCGGGGCGAAGAGGTCGTCGGCCATGGTCAGCTCGTCGTCGCGGCGACGACGATGAGCATCGCGAACGCGGTGCAGACCGCGCCGACGACGATGCCGGTGACCGCGAAACCGCGGCCGCGCGTCCCGTCGCGCATCACCTGGTTGAGCGCCACGATCCCGAGCACCAGCCCGACGACGCCGGGGAACCCCGCGCACAGCACGAGGCTCGCGATCGACACGATCATCGACGCCAGCGCGAGCCCGTTGGTGCGCGGCGGCGGCGTGTACCCGTAGACGCCGGGGTACCCCGGCGCTGCGTAGGGCGACCCGTACGGCGCCGGGGCGGCGGGGCCATACGGCGAGGCCGGCGGCCCGAAGCCCGCGGGCGACCCGTACGCGGGCGGCGCGCCCGGCCCGGGCGGCGGGGTGGACGCCGCGTCGGAGGGCAGGTCGTACGGCGTGAGCGGCGGCTGGTGGGGCCGCGGTGCGGCGTAGGGGTCCGACGGCTCGTCGGGCGACCCGTACGGCGGGACGGGGGGCGTGGTCATGCACACACCGTAGCGACGCCGCGCGGGTCAGTCGGCCAGGTCCACGACCACCGGCACGTGGTCGGACGCGCCCTGGCCCTTGCGCTCGTCGCGGTCGATCGTCACGTGTGCGACCCGCTCGCGCGCGGCCGGGGAGAGGTAGGCGAAGTCGATCCGCATGCCCTGGTTCCGCGGGAACCGCAGGCGCTGGTAGTCCCAGTACGTGTACGTGTGCTCGGCCGGGATCGCCTCACGCGTCACCTCGGTGTACCCGGCCGCGCCGAACGCGGCGAACGCGTCGCGCTCGGCCGGGGTCACGTGCGTCTTGCCGGCGAAGTACGCGACGTCCCACACGTCGGTGTCGAGGGGCGCGACGTTCCAGTCGCCGACGAGCGCGACCTGCGCCGTCGGGTCGTCGGCGAGCCTGCCCGCGGCCTGCGCGCGCAGCGCGTCGAGCCACGCCAGCTTGTACGTGTAGTGCGGGTCGCCGACGTGACGCCCGTGCGGGACGTACAGGCTCCACACGCGCACGCCGCCGCACGTCGCGCCGAGCGCGCGGGCCTCGACGCGGCCGTCGAAGGCGGGCTGGCCGGGGAAGGACGTCGCGACGTCGTGCAGGCCGACGCGCGACACGACCGCGACGCCGTTCCACTGGTTCACCCCGACGTGCGCGACCTCGTAGCCCGCCGCCTCGAACGGCGCGACGGGGAACTGCGCGTCGGTGCACTTGGTCTCCTGGAGCGCGAGGACGTCGGTCCCGGACCGCTCCAGGAAGTCGAGGGCCCGGTCGACCCGGGCGCGGACGGAGTTGATGTTCCAGGTCGCGAGGCGCACGGGCCCAGCCTAGGTCGTGGCGCGCCCGCCCCGCCGGGTCGTGCGACGGCCGGCGAACCGTAGGCTGTGGCCATGGCGACAGCACTCATCACCGGCGCGAGCGCCGGCCTGGGCCTGGAGTTCGCGTGGCAGCTCGCCACCGCCCGGCACGACCTCGTGCTCGTCGCGCGCGACGAGGCACGTCTCGAGGACGTCGCCCGGCAGATCCGGGCTGCCGCGGGCGTCCGGGTCCAGGTCCTGCCCGCGGACCTCTCCGCGCCCGACGACGTCGCGCGCGTCGCGGCTCGCCTCGCCTCGACCGGGGGCCCGGACGGGCGTCCCGTCGGGCTGCTCGTCAACAACGCGGGGTTCGCGACGCACCAGCGGTTCGTCGGCGGCGACCTCGGCGTCGAGCTCTCCGCGCTCGACGTCATGGTCCGCGCGGTCATGGTCCTGTCGCACGCGGCAGCCGGTCAGATGACGGCCCGCGGGCGGGGTGCGATCCTCAACGTCGCGTCCGTCGCGGCGCTCACCGCCGGCGGCACGTACGCCGCCGCGAAGGCCTGGGTGCGGTCGTTCACGGAGGGCCTCGCGGTCGAGCTCGCGGGCACCGGCGTCACGGCCACGGTGCTGTGCCCGGGGTTCACCCACACCGAGTTCCACGAGCGCGCGGGCATCGACAAGTCCACGCTGCCCGACGTCGCCTGGCTCGACGCCGACCGTGTCGTCGCCGCGGCGCTCGCGGACGTGCGGCGCGGAGTCGTCATCTCGACGCCGTCGGTGCGCTACCGCGTCGCGTCCGCCGCGCTGCGGGCGATGCCCCGATCCGCCGTCCGCGCCATCGGCCGCTACCGCTGACGCCGGGGACGCACCGCGTGCGCGCGGAGCGTCCCGGCGTGGACTCGGCTCCCGCCGCCGGCGCGGCCCGCTAGGGTGGCCGGCGGTGCGGGGGCACCTGACCCCTGACCGACGAGAGGGGCAGGTCGTGGGTCCAGATGCGGGGTTCGGCCAGATGTCGAGCATGTTCACGTTCGTCCCGTTGTTCATCGGCGCGGTGCTCGTGTTCGTCGTCGTATCCACGGTCGTGCGGCTCGTGCGCGCCGCGACCGGGCGGACGGGCGGTACCAGGGACGCAGGGGCACCCGTCGCTCTCCAGGCCCCGGACCCGGGCTGGCAGCGCACCGCGCGCGACGACTCGCTCGTCGACCGGTTCCGCGGCGGCCCGTTCGACGAGGACGGCTTCGAGCGCGGCGCCGTCGACGTCCTCCGCACGACGGTCGACGGCTACCCGGTCACGGCGTTCACGTACGTATGGCACACCAAGGAGTACGAGACGGTGCACGGCACCGGGGCGACGGGGTCGCGCCGGCGCTCGTACGTCGCGCGGCACGACCTGCCGATCATCGCCGTGGAGACGGCCGGCGCCGGCGTCCTGCCGCGGCTCGACCTCAAGCCGGAGGGGTTCCTCGGACCGATCCTCAATCGCCTGAGCGGGGAGGAGATCGAGATCGGCGACGCCGAGGTCGACCGGGCGTGGTCGATCCGGGGCATCGACGGCGAGCGCACCCGGCAGTTCCTCGGCCCGGACGTACGAGGGCTGCTCATGAGCCCTTCCCTGCGGGGGGAACGCATCCTCCTCAGCGCGAACTACGCGTTCGTGTGGAGCTCCACCGACGTCGCGCGCGTCTCGCGCGACCTCGTCTCCCTCGTCCGGAGCGGCCTGGCGGCCGTGGACGGGACGCAGCGTCCAGCGCCGGGGCGGACGCCGGGCGGGTCCCAGACCCCGGACGCGCCCGACTGGGGCACGCCCGGGGGTCGCTGAGCCAGAGCCCGTGCGCGCGACGCTCCCGCACCGGCCGTCGCGGCCGATACCCTGGCGGTCGTGACCAACGACTCCGCATCGACCCTCTCCCCGACGCCCCGCGAGCAGCTGCTCGACCTCATCCGCGAGCTCGCCGTCGTGCACGGCAGGGTGACGCTGTCCTCGGGCAAGGAGGCGGACTACTACGTCGACCTGCGCCGCGTGACGCTGCACCACCGCGCCGCGCCGCTCATCGGGCACCAGCTGCTCGACCTGCTGGAGGAGCGCGGTCTCGGCACCGCCGAGATCGACGCCGTCGGCGGTCTGACGCTCGGCGCCGACCCCATCGCGACAGCGCTCCTGCACGCCGCGGCGTCGCGCGGGCAGGACCTCGACGCGTTCGTCGTGCGCAAGGCGGCCAAGGCGCACGGCATGCAGCGGCAGATCGAGGGCCCGGACGTCGCGGGCCGCAAGGTCGTCATCGTCGAGGACACGACGACGACCGGCGGGTCGCCGATCACGGCGATCGAGGCCGTGCGCGCAGCGGGCGGCGAGGTCGTCGGCGTCGCGACGATCGTGGACCGCGCGACGGGCGCAGGCGAGAAGATCGAGGCGCTCGGCGTGCCCTACCACTTCCTCTTCAGCCTGGACGACCTCGGCCTGTCCTGACGTCAGACCAGGTCGACGAGGTCTGCGACCGAGTCGACGACCTTGCTCGGCCGGAACGGGAAGCGGTCCACCTCGGAGGCGCGCGTCGACCCCGTCATGACCAGGTAGGTGTACAGGCCCGCCTCGATGCCCGCGACGACGTCGGTGTCCATGCGGTCGCCGACCATCGCCGTCTTCTCGGAGTGCGCGTCGATGCGGTTGAGCGCCGACCGGAACATCATCGGGTTGGGCTTGCCCACGAAGTAGGGCTTGCGGCCCGTCGCCGCGGTGATCATCGCCGCGACTGCCCCGGTCGCCGGCAGCGGGCCCTCCTGGGACGGCCCCGTCGTGTCCGGGTTCGTGCAGATGAAGCGCGAGCCGCCGCGGATGAGCCGGACGGCCTTCGTGATCGCCTCGAACGAGTAGGTGCGCGTCTCGCCGAGCACCACGTAGTCGGGGTCGGACTCCGTGAGCGTGTACCCCGCCTCGTAGAGCGCCGTCGTCAGCCCTGCCTCGCCGATCGCGTACGCGCTGCCACCCGGTACCTGGTCGCGCAGGAACTGCGCGGTCGCGAGCGCCGAGGTCCAGATCGCCTCCTCGGGCACGTCGATGCCCGACGTCGCGAGCCGGGCGCGCAGGTCCCGGGCGGTGAAGATCGAGTTGTTCGTGAGGATGAGGAACGGGCGCCCCTTGTCGCGCAGCGCGCGCACGAACTCCGGCGCGCCGGGGATCGCGCGCCCCTCGTGGACGAGCACGCCGTCCATGTCGGTGAGCCACGACTCGATGGTCCGCTCGGTCACGCTGCGCTCCTTCTCCCGTGGACGATGCCGCTGCCAGCGTACTGGGACCACCGGCTACCCTTCGCGGGTGACGACCACGCCGCCCGACCAGCACGCGCCCGACGAGCACCCCGCCCACCTGTCCCGCCCGCGCACCTCCTGGCGGTCCGCGCCCGCCTCTGCGCTCCGCGGCGGGCTCGTCGGCGCCGCCGAGTCGGTACCGGGCATCTCGGGCGGGACGATCGCACTCGTCGTCGGGCTCTACGACGACCTGATCGACGCCGCCGGACAGCTCCTGCACGCCGGCCGTGAGCTCGTCTCGGGGCTCGTCCGCCGTCGCGGGGTCGGCCCGGCCGTGCGGGCGCTGCGGGCAGTGGACTGGGGCCTCCTCGTCCCGGTGCTCGTCGGCATGGTCGTGGTGCTGCTCCTGTCGTTGCAGCTCGTCGCGCCGCTGCTCGAGTCGCACCCGGTCCCGGTCCGCTCGGTGTTCTTCGGCATGATCGTGGTGTCCGTGGCCGTCCCGCTGCGCCTGATGCCCGGCCGCTTCAGGCCGCTCGACGGC
Source organism: Cellulosimicrobium sp. BMG9.22 (assembly GCF_059159975.1). NCBI lineage: Bacteria > Bacillati > Actinomycetota > Actinomycetes > Micrococcales > Promicromonosporaceae > Cellulosimicrobium > Cellulosimicrobium sp. BMG9.22. Next base: position 127,301 of record NZ_JBZGBY010000004.1, read on the forward strand.
GTCCTGCTCGCGCTCGCGGCCGTCGCGGGCTTCCTGCTGACGAGCCTGCCTCCCGGGCAGGTCGACGACCCGTCCGCGTGGTTCGTCTTCCTCGGCGCCGCCGTCGCGATCAACGCGCTGGTGCTCCCCGGTGTCTCGGGCTCGTTCGTCCTGCTCGCGATGGGTCTCTACGTCCCGGTGCAGGAGGCCGTGTCCGACCGCGACCTGGCGTTCGTCGGGGTCTTCGTGCTCGGTGCGGCCGTCGGGCTCGGCTCGTTCGTCAAGCTCCTCCAGTGGCTCCTGCATCACCGCAGGCAGGCGACCATGGCGGTCCTCGCCGGCCTCATGATCGGGTCGCTGCGGGCCCTGTGGCCCTGGCAGGAGGAGGACGGCACGCTGCTGGCGCCGACCGGGTCCGTCCTCGTCCCCGTGCTGCTCGCGCTCGCCGGGGCGGCGGTCGTCGCCGTCGCGATGCTGTGGGAGGCGCGGGCCGCGCGTCGTACGCCGGTCCGAGCGTGACCCGCGACGACGACCGCGGCGAGGCGCGACCCGTGACGCGCGAGGTCGGGGTAGGGCCCTGGCCGGGCGGACGCGAGGCCTGGCCGCGCGTGCCCGACCCGGCCGGTCCTCCGGGGGCCACGCGTCTCGATCCCCGGTACGACCCGGAGCTGCTCGCCCACGGCGACCGCCGCAACGTCGTCGACGCGTACCGGTACTGGACCGTCGAGGCGGTCGTCGCGGACCTCGACGCCCGGCGCGACCCTGCGCGCTCGCTCCACGTCGCGATCGAGAACTGGGCGCACGACCTCAACATCGGCTCCGTCGTGCGCACGGCGAACGCGTTCAACGCGGCGGGCGTGCACGTCGTCGGCCGGCGGCGCTGGAACCGGCGCGGCGCGATGGTCACCGACCGCTACCTGCACGTGCAGCACCACGCCTCCGTCGCGGAGCTGGCTGCGTGGGCGGCCGGCGCGGGCCTGCCCCTGCTCGGCGTCGACAACCTCCCGGGCTCGGTGCCGATCGAGGGGTACGCGCTCCCGCCGTCGTGCGTGCTGCTGCTCGGCCAGGAGTCGTCCGGCCTGACGCCGGAGGCGGTCGAGGCGTGCGAGGCCGTCCTGCACATCACCCAGCACGGCTCGACCCGCTCGATCAACGCGGGCGCCGCCGGCGCGATCGCGATGCACGCGTGGGCCGCTGAGCACCTCGGGCCGCACGGCACCGCGAGGTAGAGGCGTGGTCGTCCGGAGACCACGGGTCGAACGGCCCTGACGGCCTCGCGGCCATCCGTGCCAGACTTTGCCTGACATCAACCACCCCGCACGACTCCCCAGGAGCTCCGCATGCCCATCGCAACCCCCGAGGTCTACGCCGACATGATCGACCGGGCGAAGGCAGGCAAGTTCGCCTACCCGGCCGTCAACATCACGTCGTCGCAGACCATCACCGCCGCGCTCCAGGGCTTCGCCGAGGCGGAGTCCGACGGCATCATCCAGGTCTCGGTGGGTGGCGCCGAGTACGCGTCGGGCTCGACGGTCAAGGACCGCATCTCCGGCTCGCTCGCCCTCGCGGCGTACGCGGCCGAGGTCGCGAAGAGCTACCCCGTGCAGATCGCGATCCACACGGACCACTGCGTGAAGAAGAACCTCGACTCCTGGGTGCGCCCGCTGCTCCAGATCGAGGCCGAGCAGGTCAAGAACGGTGGCCTGCCGACGTTCCAGTCGCACATGTTCGACGGTTCCGACATCCCCCTGGACGAGAACCTCGTCATCGCGGCGGAGCTCCTCGAGCTCTCGCAGGCGGCCCGCACGATCCTCGAGATCGAGGTCGGCGTCGTCGGCGGCGAGGAGGACGGCCACGAGGCCGAGATCAACGAGAAGCTGTACACGACGGCCGAGGACGGCCTCGCGACGGTCCGCGCGCTCGGCGCCGGCGAGAAGGGTCGCTACCTCACGGCCCTCACGTTCGGCAACGTGCACGGCGTGTACAAGCCGGGCGCCGTCAAGCTGCGCCCGTCGATCCTCGCCGAGATCCAGAAGACCGTCGGCGCGGAGATCGGCAAGGAGAACCCGTTCGACCTCGTGTTCCACGGCGGCTCCGGCTCGACGGCCGAGGAGATCTCCGAGGCGGTCGACAACGGCGTCATCAAGATGAACATCGACACGGACACGCAGTACGCGTTCACCCGTCCCGTCGTCGCCCACATGTTCTCGAACTACGACGGCGTGCTGAAGATCGACGGCGAGGTCGGCAACAAGAAGGCGTACGACCCGCGCGCCTGGGGCAAGCTGGCCGAGGCCGGCATGGCCGCCCGCATCGTCGAGGCGTCGCAGCAGCTGCGCTCGGCGGGCAACAAGCTCCGCTGACGCTCGCGGTCTGAGCCGGCGCCCGGCGTCGGCCCCGCTCGCGCAAAGGCCCGGTCCTGTCGGACCGGGCCTTCGTCGTCTCGTGAGGAGCGCGACGGGCCGCCAGACGGCGGTGTGTCAGCCCGGCGCGGGCGTGCCGTCGCCGGGCCGTTCCTCGATGTCGAAGCCGGGGTCGACGTCGACGATGTCGAGGAGCTCGCCGATGCGGGTGACCTCGAGCAGGAACCGGACGGTCGGTGGCGCGCGCAGGACCCGCACGCGGTGGGGGCCGCGCGACGCGAGCCGTGCGAGGAACGCCACGCCGGACGAGTCCATGAACGTGACGTGGTGCGCGTCGATCTCGACGGGCAGACCGGAGTCCTCCGCCGCGGCGGTCGCCTCCTGCAGGTCGGCGCCCAGGTCGGCGTCGATCTCGCCCGAGAGCACGATGCGAGCGCGCGACGTCCCCACGATGACGTGCACGCTGGCCGGGTCGCCCGCTCGTGCGGGCTCGCCGGCGATGCCGACCGGACGGTCGGCGGCCGAGGATGTTCCTTCGCGCACCGGCTCTCCTTTCCGCGGATCCGGACCGGTTCCGGTCTCGGGAAACACCAATCTACGGTTGAATGTCCAGTCGGGACAGTAACGCGACCGATGCGTGGGAAGCCAGACCGCCCGCGCACGAACTGCCGGAGGTGACGATGGGCGGCTCGCCGGGACTCGGCACCGACCTGCCCCCGCACGTCCAGGAGCTCTGCACGCGTGCGATGGAGGGCGCCGGCGTCGCGATGTTCGTCACCGGTCCGCGGTCGGCCGAGATGCCGATCGTCTGGGTGAACCGCGCGTTCGAGCGGCAGACGGGATTCTCCTCGGCGGAGCTCGTCGGACGCAGCCCGCACGTCCTCGAGGCGCTCCTCACCGAGCCCGTGGACGCGGAGTCGCTGCGGGCGGCGATCGTGGAGGGGCGGATGGTCACGCACACGGTGCGCGCGCTGCGGCGCGACGGCACGCCGGTGTGGACCCAGCTGTCGCTCGCACCCCTGACGGACCAGAGCGGTGAGGTCACCCACTGGGTCGGCGTGCAGGTGGACGTGTCCGAGCACCTCGAGCGCTACGCCGACCAGGTCGCCTCCCTCGCGCACGAGCGGCGCGAGCGGGCCGTGCTCGACGTCGTCGCGCGCACCTCGGACCTCCTGGCCGACCTCGACCAGCCCTACGCGCTGCGCGACATCACGGCACTCCTCACGGGGTACGTCGTCGACTGGGCCGGCTTCTACCTCAACGACGACGGCCTCCGGTTCGCCGAGGGCGTGGACACCGCGGCACCGCCGAGCGGCCGTGGCCAGCGTCACGGCCGGTACACGCCCGGGGCGCACCCGTCCATGGCGGGCGTCCAGGACACCGACGCCCTCGGGGACTCCGCGACGGAGAGCGCGTCGACGTCCCGTGCGCGCCTCGTCGACGTCCCCGACCGGGTGCAGGACGTCCTCGACGGTCGGATCGAAGGGCCGGTGACGCTCGACCTGTCCTCGGCCTACCCCCAGTGGTCCGCCTCGGGCTGGCTCCAGCGCGACCTGCAGCACCGGTTGGGGGGACTCGGGCGACGGCCCGAGGTCGTGACGGTCTCGGCGGTCCCCGGCCGGCGGCGCATCCTCGGGCTCCTCGTCACGGGCGACCCCCCGGGTGCGCCGGTTGGCCCGCTGGGCGCGGAGGCGGAGGGGCGGGACGGGGTCCGCACGCTCCTGCAGATCATCGCGCGACGGGCGGGCGTGGCCATCGACAACGTGCGCCTGTACGCCCGCGAGCACCGGCTGGCGGAGACGTTGCAGCGCGCGATGCTCCCCGAGCAGGCCGACGTGGCCGGGCTCGACGTGTGGACGTACTACGCGCCGAACTCCGAGCACGCGCAGGTGGGCGGTGACTGGTACGACGTCCTGCAGATCGCGCCGGACGTCGTCGGGCTCGTCATCGGGGACGTCGTGGGGCACGACGTCGAGGCGGCGGCCGCGATGGGTCAGCTGCGCTCGGTCGTGCGCTCGTACGCGTACGAGCTGACGACGCCCGGCCCCGTGCTGGAGCGCGTCGACCAGCTCGTGCAGGGCATGCGCATCCCGCGCTCCGCGAGCCTCGTCTACGCCGCCCTCACGCAGCCCGACGCCGAGGAGCCGACCGACTCGTGGCGCATCGAGTACTCGCGCGCCGGGCACCTGCCGCCGCTCCTGCTGCGCGTGGGCACGGTGACCCAGCTCGACGACGCGGGCGGCGCGCTCGTCGGGTTCGGAGGCCGGAGCCGGTCGACCGGCGTCGCGACCCTGCAGCCGGGCGACACGCTCGTGTTCTACACCGACGGGCTGATCGAGCGCCGCGACCGCGCGCTGCGGGTGGGGCTCGACGCCCTCGTCGCGGCGACCGCGGCCGTCACGGCCGTCGACGCGGCGGGCGTGGGCGAGGAGCTGCTGTCACGCCTGGCCGACGCGCCCGAGGACGACGTCGCGCTCGTCGTCGTGCGCATCCCCGATCCGGTGCACGACCCGTCGGCGGTCGTGCTCAGCCCGCGCAGCCGCCGCTGGCTCCTGCCGAGCGAGCCGGCGTCGATCGGGCGCGCGCGGCACGCCGTCGTGCGCACGTGCCAGGCGTGGGGCGTCCAGGACAGCGCGAACGCGGAGCTCGTCGTCTCGGAGCTGGTGGCGAACGGCGTGCTGCACGGGTGGGGCCACCTCGCGCTGCGCCTGTTCGACACGGGCGACGGCATCCGCGTCGAGGTCGAGGACTCCAACCCCGCGCCGCCCGTGCCCACGGACGGTCACGCCAACCGCATGGGCGGGTTCGGCATGCAGATCGTCGAGCGGCTGGCCGACTGGGGCTGGCGCCCGACGGCGTCCGGCAAGCTCGTGTGGGCGACGCTGCGGCCGTCCGCGCGGTAGCGCCGTCTCCGGTCGGCCGGGCCGGGGTCAGGCCGGGGGCTCGATCTTGGCGAAGCCGGACGGCGGCGTCGCGGGCTCGCAACGGTGGTCGGCGTCGATCCGGAACAGCTCGAGCGCGCCGCAGACCTCGAGCACGAAGAGGTCGCGGTCGTCGCAGCCGCGCAGGACCGTCGCGCCGCCGCGCTTGCGACCGGAGTCGGCGAGCGAGATGAGGAACGCCGCACCCGTCGAGTCCATGAACGTCACGCGGCACATGTCGATGACGAGGAGCTGACGGCGCAGGCCCACCACCCGGGCGGCGATCTCGGGGAACTGGTCCCGCTCGGCGAGGTCGAGATCACCCGCGATGACGAGGGTCGTCGTCGCGGGGGACGTGGCGATCTCGATCATGCGGTCGACTCTAATCGGCGCCCGGGTGGGCCGCCCGTCCGGGCCGGGCGTGCGCGCGTCAGCGCAGGGCGCGCACCTCGTCGGCCGAGGTGCCGGAGTCGCGCAGGAACTTCTCGCACCGCTCGGCCTCGTCGACCTCGCCGATGTAGGCGGCGCACTCCGCGAGCGCGAGGAGCGCGCGCAGGAAACCCTGGTTCGGGACGTGGTCGGCGGGGATCGGTCCCTGTCCGCGCCACCCGGCACGGCGCAGCGAGTCGAGGCCGCGGTGGTACCCGGTCCGGGCGAAGGCGTACGCCGTCACGGCGCCCTTCGAGCCGTTCTCGTGGAGGACGTCCTCCGCGAGGTGGGCCCACGCGAGCGAGCTCGACGGGTACCGCCCGGCGATCTCGTACGGGTCGCCGTCGGCGGCGATCTCCTCGCGGGCGGCCGCGAAGGCGTCGGGGAGGCGGACGGGTGCGGGGCCGTCGAGGAGGTTCGCGTGGGAGTCGCTCATGGAACCCATTGTGCCGGAAGGTCAATATCCGTCATCCGACCGGTAAACTCGGCGCCGGTCCCCGGGTGACTGCCGCCCGGGCGACTCCTCGGTCCCGCGGGAGCTGCGCCGTCGGGCACTGCTCCGCCGGTGCCGACGCGCACCCGGCGCGCGCACGACATGACCGGCCCGAGGAACAGGCAGTGCGAAAGTGGGGATTCCATGCCAGGCGTGGTGCTCGTCGGTGCCCAGTGGGGCGATGAGGGCAAGGGCAAGGCGACCGACCTGCTCGGCTCCCGGGTCGACTACGTGGTCAAGTTCAACGGCGGCAACAACGCCGGCCACACGGTCGTCATCGGGGACGAGAAGTACGCGCTCCACCTGCTGCCGTCGGGCATCCTGTCGCCGGGCGTGACGCCGGTCATCGCGAACGGCGTGGTCGTGGACATCGAGGTCCTCTTCCAGGAGCTGGACGACCTGATCTCCCGAGGCGTCGACGTCTCGCGGCTGCTGGTCTCGGGCTCCGCGCACGTCATCGCGGGCTACCACCGCACGACCGACAAGGTGAGCGAGCGGTTCCTCGGCAAGCGCCGCATCGGCACGACCGGGCGCGGCATCGGCCCGGCGTACGCGGACAAGATCAACCGCGTCGGCATCCGCATCTGGGACCTGTTCGACGAGAAGATCCTCGCGGAGAAGATCGAGGGCTCGCTCGACCAGAAGAACCACCTGCTGGTCAAGGTCTACAACCGGCGCGCGATCACGGTCGACGAGACCGTCGCCGAGCTGCTCGAGTACGCCGAGCGCCTCAAGCCGATGGTCGCCGACACGGCGCTCGAGCTGAACAAGGCGCTCGACGCCGGCAAGAACGTCCTGTTCGAGGGCGGCCAGGCGACGATGCTCGACGTCGACCACGGCACGTACCCGTTCGTCACGTCGTCCAACGCGACGGCGGGCGGCGCGCTCACGGGCTCGGGCGTCGGGCCGACGCGCATCAGCTCCGTCATCGGCGTCATCAAGGCCTACACGACGCGCGTGGGCGAGGGCCCGTTCCCGACCGAGCTGTTCGACGCGAACGGCGAGTACCTGCTCAAGCAGGGCGGCGAGTACGGCGTGACGACCGGTCGCGCGCGCCGCTGCGGCTGGTACGACTCGGTCATCGCGCGCTACGCGACGCGCGTCAACGGCATCACGGACATGGTGCTCACCAAGCTCGACATCCTCACCGGGTTCGAGAAGGTGCCGGTGTGCGTCGCGTACGACGTCGACGGCGTCCGCCACGACGAGATGCCCCTCGACCAGACGGCGTTCCACCACGCGAAGCCGATCTACGAGGAGCTCGACGGCTGGTGGGAGGACATCTCCGGCGCCCGCACGTTCGAGGACCTGCCCGTCAACGCGCAGCGCTACGTGCTCGCGCTCGAGGAGATGTCGGGCACGCGGATCTCGGCCATCGGCGTCGGGCCGAGCCGCGACGCGATCATCCCGCGCCACGACCTCATCCACTGAGGTCCCGCGACCTGTCAGCGCCCCACGTGTCCCCGGAACCGTGGGGCGCTGACAACTCTGCGGGCCGGGAACCTGTCAGCGGTGCACGGATCCCTGGGTCGTCGAGACGCTGACAGGTCGCCGAGGGTGTCTCGGTAGACTCGGCGCCCGTGAAGATCCTCGTCGTCGGGACCGGTGCCCGCGAGCACGCCATCGTCCACTCCCTCGCGCACGAGGCCGACCGCACGGGCGCGGACCCGCACGAGCTGCACGCCGCTCCCGGCAACCCCGGGATCGGGGACCTCGCGACTCTGCATCCGGTGAACCAGAACGACGGCGCCGCGGTCGCCGCGCTCGCGACCGGCCTCGGCGTCGACCTCGTCGTCGTCGGACCGGAGGCGCCGCTCGTCGCGGGCGTCGGGGACGCGGTGCGCGAGGCCGGCATCCCGGTGTTCGGGCCGAGCGCCGAGGCCGCCCGCCTCGAGGGCTCCAAGGCCTTCGCGAAGGACGTGATGGCGTCCGCGTCCGTCCCGACGGCGCTCGCGCACGTGTGCACGGACGTCGACGAGGTCGCCGCCGCGGTCGACGCGTTCGGCCCGCCCTACGTCATCAAGGACGACGGACTCGCCGCCGGAAAGGGCGTCGTCGTCACGGAGGACCGCCAGGCGGCGCTCGAGCACGCCGCCGCGTGCTTCGCGTCGCCGCGCGTCGGGCCGGACGGCTCGCCCGAGGACCCGCGCGTCGTCGTCGAGGAGTACCTCGACGGCCCCGAGGTCTCGCTGTTCTGCCTCAGCGACGGCGCGACCGTCGTCCCGCTGGCACCCGCCCAGGACTTCAAGCGCGCCTTCGACGCCGACGCCGGCCCCAACACCGGCGGCATGGGCGCCTACAGCCCGCTCCCGTGGGCGCCCGCGGGCCTGGTCGACGAGGTCGTCTCACGCGTCGCGCAGCCGACCGTCGACGAGATGGCCCGGCGCGGGGCGCCGTTCGTCGGGGTGCTCTACGTCGGGCTCGCGCTGACGAGCCGCGGCACGCGCGTCGTCGAGTTCAACGCGCGGTTCGGCGACCCGGAGACGCAGTCGGTCCTCACGCGCCTCGCGACGCCGCTCTCCGCGGTGATGCTCGCGGCGGCCCAGGGGCGTCTGGCCGAGATCGGCTCCCTGCGCTGGCACGACGACGCGTCGGTCACCGTGGTCGTCGCGGCCCACGGGTACCCGGGCTCGGTGCGCGGCGGCGACCCGATCACGGGCATCGACGCCGCCGAGGACGTCGAGGGCGTGCACGTGCTGCACGCCGGCACGTCGCGTGGAGACGACGGCGCCCTGTTCGCCTCCGGCGGGCGCGTGCTGTCGGTCGTGGCGCGGGGCACGGACCTGGCCGACGCGCGCCGTCGGGCGTACGCCGCGGTCGACCGCATCGTGCTCCCGGGCTCGCACCACCGCACCGACATCGCGGCCAAGGCCGCCGCGGGCGACGTCACGCTCGCGGGCTGACGCCCCGCCGTCGGACCTGACGTGCCGGCACCGCCGAGCACGAGGTTCCCCGCTGCCGAGCACGACGTTGCTGTCGTTCTGCGAGCGTTGACGACAGCAACGTCGTGCTCGGCGCTCCGGCTCCCGCCCCGGCGCCGGGGCGCCGGTCAGGTCAGCCGAGCCGCCACTTCTGGTTCGCGCCGCCGTGGCAGTCCCACAGGATGAGGCGCGCGCCGTCGTTGCTGTTCCAGCCGTCGACGTCGACGCACTTGTTCGCGTTCACCGACACGAGGTCGCCCGCGCCGCTCAGCACGAACTGCTGCGCCGGGTGACCGCTGCAGTTGACGATCTGGATCGTCGCGCCGTTGGCCGTCGACCCCCACGCGACGTCCATGCACTTGCCGCCGACGCGGACGGTGCCGTCGCCGGGGAAGGTCCACTGCTGCGCCGCCGTGTTGTTGCACGTCCAGAGCTGCAGCGCCTTGCCGTCGGAGAAGTCGCTGCCGGGGACGTCGATGCACTTGTCGGCGTAGCCGACGATGGGGCGCGCACCGGACCCGCCGGTCGTGACGAGCGAGAGCCCGTAGACGTCGAGGATCGGTCGCAGCGGCTGGTAGATCGAGTTCCCGCCGTTGCTGCAGTTCCCGCTCCCCCCAGACATGACTCCCTGCGCCTGGTTGCCCGAGATGACCGAGCCGCCCGAGTCACCGCCCTCGGCGCAGGCCGTCATCGTGACGAGCCCGTAGACCGGTCCGTTCGAGTAGTTCACCGTGACGTTCTTCGCCGTGATGGTGCCGCAGCGCCAGCCCGTCGTGGCCCCGGAGCGGCACACGGACGCGCCGACGGGAGCCTCGGCCGAGCCGGCGACGTCGACGGTGCCGCCCGCGTAGTCGTTCACGCGCGGGACGGGGGTGAAGCCGCCGTCGACGCGCACCCACGCGTAGTCGTTGCCAGGGAAGGACGACGCCTGGACGGTGCCCATGCGCGCCCACGACGCCGTGAGGGCCTCCTGTCCGGTCGATCCGCAGTGGCCGGCGGTCACGAACCCACCCTGGACGGCGAACCCGATGGAGCACGCCGCGCCCGACGAGGCGCCCGGGTTCCGGGTGATGTACCGGTCGCCGCCGCGGACGTCCGCCACGGGCTCGTACGGGACCGCGACGACCTCCGTGCGCACGGCAGTCGGGTCGACGCCCGCGCCGGCGACGAACGACTCGGCCGCCTGCGCGTCGACCGTCTGGACGACGACCTCGTTCGTCGTGACGTCGACGTACCAGGCCTGGACGGCGGCCGGGGTCGCGGCGTCGCCCAGTGCCAGCGCCGTGGCGTCGAGCGCGTCGAGGCTGCGGACGACGACGAGGGCCTCAGCCCCCGTCGCCTCGATCGTCGGGAGCAGGGACGCGTCGGTAACCGCGACGACCGGTTCTCCGGCCTCCGCGTCGACCCAGGTTCCGGCGTACGAGGAGCCGAGCTCGGCGCTCAGGGTCTCCTCGATGGTCCCGGTCACGACGTCGAGCGTCAGGCGGTCGTCGATCTCGCCGGGGGCCAGATCGAGGTCTCGAGAGAGGGCCTGCAGCTGGCCGGCCGGCAGGTCGGCCGAGCCCGGGTCGACGACGGCGGCAGTGCCGCTCGCCCCGCTCGTCGCGGTGGTGGCCGTCGCGGCCGGAGCCAGGCCGACGCCGGCGACGACCAGGCCGAGGCCTCCTGCTAGGGCTATCAGGCGGTAGGGCAGCTTTCCGTGGTGCATCGTTGCCTCCTTGGTGCGGAACAGCGACGCCGCACTTGTCGGCGACGTCGCGGACGGGTGGTGCTGATCCGTGCTGATCCGTGCTGCTGCCCCGCGGGGCGGGGCGATCCTGCTCCGTGCCGCAGCGGCCTCTCATCGGTGAGAGAGCGCTCCCATGCAGGTTGTCAGGCACCTTAGCAAAAGCCGGTGAGCTCGTCACGGGCTCGATGTCCACCGACCACGGCGTCCCGCGCTGTCGAGCACGACATGGATGTCGGATACACGGCGGAGACGACCCTCATGTCGTGTTCGGCGGACCCGCTCCTCGGACGGGCTTGCGGGTGTCGCGGCGGGCGATGGGAGACTAGGGCCCGTGACCGACACGCCCCTGGATCCCGCACCGGCGCTCTCGCTCGGCGAGGCGGACGCGTTCGACACCGCCGCGCTCGACCTGCCGGGCTGGCGGCACGTGTACTCCGGCAAGGTACGCGACCTCTACGAGCCCGACCTTCCCTCGGTCGGTGGTGTGCACCCGCTCGGCGACGTCGTGCTCGTCGTCGCGAGCGACCGCGTGAGCGCCTTCGACCACGTGCTGTCGCCGGGGATCCCGGACAAGGGCATCGTCCTCACGCAGCTCAGCCTGTGGTGGTTCGACCAGCTCGCCGACCTCGTGCCGAACCACGTCGTGTCCACCGAGGTCTCGGCGGAGCCGGGCGACGGGCTGGTGCCCGACGTCGTCGCGGGGCGCGCGATGATCTGCCGCCGCCTCGAGATGTTTCCCGTCGAGTGCGTCGTGCGCGGGTACCTGACCGGCTCCGGGCTCGTGGAGTACCGCGCCGGGGGCGAGGTGTGTGGCGTCCCGCTGCCGGACGGGCTCGTGGACGGGTCGCGCCTGCCCGAGCCGATCTTCACGCCAGCCACGAAGGCTGCGGTGGGCGAGCACGACGAGAACGTCTCGTTCGACGTCGTCGCCGCGCAGATCGGCCTCGACGACGCCACGCGGCTGCGCGAGCTCACGCTCGCCGTGTACGCGCGCGCCGAGGCGGTCGCGCGCGAGCGCGGCGTCATCCTCGCGGACACCAAGCTCGAGTTCGGTGTGGACCCGGCGACGGGCCGGACCGTCCTCGGCGACGAGGTGCTCACGCCCGACTCGTCGCGGTTCTGGCCCGCGGACCAGTGGGAGCCGGGTCGCTCGCAACCGAGCTTCGACAAGCAGTACGTGCGCGACTGGCTCGCATCCTCCGCGTCCGGCTGGGACCGAGCGTCGGACGCCCCGCCGCCGTCCCTGCCGAGCGACGTCGTCGCCCGCACGCGCGCCCGCTACCTCGAGGCGTACGAGCGCCTCACGGGCATGCCCCTCGCCTGACCCCGCCAGACCGCCCTGTGGGCGCCGCCGGAGACCGTGCCGGCCGAGCAGCCGGTCACGCCGTGCGCTCGGCCCCGGGGCGGACGTAGGAGTGCCCGCTCGGCGCGGTCCACCGGACCGCGCCGTCGGCGAGCAGCGCGGGGCGCCACCCGTCGCGCCGGCGCACCACGCGGTGGTGCCGGCACAGGGCGACGAGGTTGTCCGCCTCCTGCGCCGCCGCCCATGCGTCGTCGTCCGCGTCGGGGCGCGGTGCAACCACGTGGTCGAGGTCGCAGCGGAACGCGGGGACGCGGCAACCGGGGAAGACGCACGTCTCGTCGCGCGTGAGGACGCGCGCGACGGTCGGGGGCGAGGGCCGCGCCCGGCGTCGAGTCGTCGGTGCCGTGGTGATCGGTGCTAACACTCGAGACCTCCCTGCCTCGGGTCGTCCGGTTCGTGCGAGGGCGGAGAAGGGGCAGGACTCCGCCCTCGCACCGTGCCCGAGCGTGCGTCTCGAACACGTGTTCGACTCTAGCCGCCGCCACCGACATGCGTCGACGATGGCGCTATGAATCGTTGTGCGATATATATCGACCTATGACCACCACGGGCGCGACGCCGCCGTTCCGCATGACCGAGCAGGCGTACCTCGTGCTGCTCGCCCTCAGTGCCGAGCCGCGGCACGGCTACGCGGTGATCCAGGCGGTCCGCGAGCTGTCCGACGGCCGTACCCGGCTCGGCGCCGGCACGCTCTACGGCAACCTCGACCGGCTCGTCGCCGCCGGACTCGTCGAGCCGACGGGCGAGGAGGTGGTCGACGGCCGCCTGCGTCGCTACTACCGCGCGACCGACGACGGGCGCCGCGCGGCACGCGCGGAGACACTGCGCCTCGCGGACCTCGCCGAGCGAGCGCGACGCTCGCTCGCGCGCGGATCCGCGCCAGGGGCCGAGGGTGACCTCGCCGGGAGCGGGGCATGACGGCGCGACGCCCGGCCGACCGCTACGAGCGGTCCGTCCGGTTCTGGCTGCGCACCTACCCGCGTCGGTGGCGCGACCTCCACGGCGAGGAGGCGCTCACCGTCCTGCTCGACCTCGCGGGGCCCGCCGTCCTGCGGGCTTCCGGGCCCGACGGCGCCCGCTCGCCCCGGTGGGTCGGCGCACGGGAGGCGGTGGGGCTCGTGCGCGCGGGGTGGGGGTTGCGGTGGCGCGAGCACCCGCCGCTCGGCCGGTGGCTCCTCTACCGAGTGCTCGACGTGCGCCTGCCCGCGCGGTATTGGTGGTGGGTGGCGGACGACATCCACGGCGCGTTCTACCCCTGGCGCTCCAGGCTGTTCAACGTGATGGTCATGGTCCTGGTCTGGTGCGTGCCGGCCCTCGTCGCATGGGCGCGCCACGGAGAGTGGGACCCCGTCATCGAGCCGTGGACAGCGCTCGCGTTCGTCGGCGTCTTCATCGGCGCAGGATTTCTCTGGCAGCGCCAGAACGTCGAGCGAGCCTGGCGCAAGCACGTGCTCGACGGCAACATCCCCGTGGACCCGCCGCGCGCCGTCGACGCCTGAGCTGCCGCCCTGGCCGAGCGGGACGGACCCGCCGCACGACCACGCGGAGCCTTCGCGGACACGGGACCGGGCGTCACCCGTGCCTGGGTAGAATGGCCGCGGAATCCCGCCGTCGGCTCCCGCTCGTCCGCACCCGGCCGTCCTCGACGCCCGTGACGTGGTCGGGATCCCGGAGCCCCGGCTCTCCCGAAACACTCTCGCCAAGGAGCCCCCGTGGGACGCGTCGTCGTCGAGGTCATGCCCAAGCCCGAGATCCTGGACCCGCAGGGCAAGGCCGTCGTCGGGGCGCTGCCGCGCCTCGGATTCACTCAGTTCACCTCCGTCCGTCAGGGCAAGCGGTTCGAGCTCGAGGTCGACGGTCCGGTGACGCCGGAGATCCTCGCCGCCGCCGAGGAGGCCGCGGTCAAGGTGCTGTCGAACCCGGTGATCGAGGACGTCGTGCGCGTCGCGGACATCGAGACGGATGCGGCCGCCACGATCACCTCGCAGGGTCTCGCCTGATGTCCGGGGCAGCTCTCGCGACCGCCAAGGTCGGCGTCGTCACCTTCCCCGGCACGCTCGACGACCGTGACGCCGCACGCGCGGTGCGTCTCGCCGGCGGCGAGGCCGTCTCGCTGTGGCACGCGGACGCCGACCTGCACGGCGTCGACGCGGTCGTCCTGCCGGGCGGTTTCTCCTACGGCGACTACCTGCGCGCCGGAGCGATCAGCCGCTTCGCGCCGGTCATGGACTCGATCGTCGACGCGGCGAAGGGCGGCCTGCCCGTCCTCGGCATCTGCAACGGGTTCCAGGTCCTCACCGAGGCGCATCTGCTACCCGGGTCCATGATCAAGAACGACCACCTGCACTTCGTCTGCCGTGAGCAGGTGCTCGTCGTCGAGAACGCCGGCACGGCCTGGACGCGCGACTACGCCGCCGGTCAGCGCATCACGATCCCGCTGAAGAACCAGGACGGCCAGTTCGTCGCCGACGACCGCACGCTCGACGAGCTCGAGGGCGAGGGACGCGTCGTCTTCCGCTACGACGGCCACAACCCCAACGGCTCGCGCCGCGGCATCGCGGGCATCAGCAACGCGGCGGGGAACGTCGTCGGGCTCATGCCGCACCCCGAGCACGCCGTGGAGGCGGGCTTCGGCCCGGCGAGCGAGGCCGGCCCGCGTGCGGGCACCGACGGGCTGGGCTTCTTCACGTCGGTGCTGGGCACGCTCGTCGACGCGTGACGGGTTCGGTATGACGAGGTCGGCGTGACGGGCTCGCCGGGGCACGTGCTGCGCGACGCCGTCCGCTCGCCGGGACGGGGCCTCGTCACGGTCGAGGCGGTCGCCGGCGAGGACCCGGACGCGGCGCGACTGCGGGCGCGTCAGCAGGCCGAGATCGCCGTGCGCTACGGCGAGCCGGACGCGGGGACCTTCATGCCCGACGCGACCGTCGCGAACGTCGTCGTGCGGGACGACGGCGCGGCCGTCGCGTTCGTCGCGGTGCGCGACGTCTCGGACACGCCCGACGGCCGGGGCGGGACGCACCCGCCACGGACCGGTGAGGTGAAGCGCCTGTTCGTCGAGCCGGCGTTCCGCGGACGCGGTCACGCGCGCACCGCGATGCGGGCGGCGCACCGCCACGCCCGCGACGTCGGGCTCGAACGGCTCGTCCTCGAGACGGGGACGAAGCAGCCTGAGTCCATCGACCTCTACCTCTCGCTCGGCTACGTCCCGATCGAGTCGTACGGCGTCTACGCCGGTCATCCGCTGTCGCGCTGTTTCGCGCTCGACCTGGACGACGGCATGCACCCGGTCGGTCCCGGGCCGGCGAACGGGGCGCCGGCGGGTGCGACGCCGACCGCCGCGGTCACGGTGCGCCCTGTCTCGTGGGACGACGTCGACGCGCGGGCGCTGCGTCGCGAGATGCACGAGACGTCGTCGGCAGTGCTGTATCCCGAGCTGATCACCGGATTCGAGGCAGCAGGAGGGTTCGGGGTCCTGGACGCGCGCCTTGGCGCCGACGTCGTGACGACGCTCCTCGCCGTCCGCGACGGCGAACCCGTCGGGTGCGCATCGCTCCGGCGACCAGCGCCCGGTGCGCCGCCGGACGCGCTCGAGGTGAAGAAGGTCTTCGTGCGCGAGCAGGCGCGACGCACGGGGACCGCGCGCGCCCTCCTGACGGCGCTCGACGTCGCGGCGCGCGAGCTCGGAACGACCACGCTGCTCCTCGAGACCGGCATCCGTCAGCCCGGCGCGATCGCGCTGTACCGGTCCCTCGGTTACCGCACGGTGGTGCCGTTCCCGCCCTACGACGACGACAACGCCGTCGCGCTCTGCTTCGCGAAGCGCGTGCGCTGACGCCGGAGAGGCGCCGCCGGGCTGGGCGGCGGTGTCCGTTCTGGATAGAGTGTCCGGCGTGATCCCTCTCGCCTCCGGTGCCTACTCGGTCGGCGCGTTCTTGTCGGAGCTCCTGGCGTGGGCGACGGCGGTCGCCTCGCGCGTGCCCGGCCGTGTCGGGGCTCTTGCGGGTGAGGCACGCGAGACCGCGTCCGACTGGGGGCTACCGGTCGCAGAGGTGGGCGACCTGTACTCCGCTCCTCTCCGGCTCGGTCTCGCCGTGGCCGCCGTCGCGCTCCTGAGCGCCGTCGCGGTGCTCGTGCACGAGCTGCGCGAGCGGCGTCGCGCCACGCGCTGAGGTCACCCCGCGGCGACCAGCGGTCGCACCTGGCTCCCGAGGAAACGGACGAACCCGTCGAGGTCCGGTTCGTCGGCCGTCGGCTGGACCGCGACGGCGGTCGCGCCCGCGGCGACGAGCGCCCGGACCGCGTCGGCGATGGTCGCGGCGTCGCCCGCCGCGCCGATTCCCTGGCCTGGCTCCTTGCCCCACAGGGGCACCTCGCGGTCCAGGCGTTCCTGCGCACCCGGGCCGGTCGCGGCGATGAGCGTGGCCTGCACGTCGAACCCGGTCCCCGCACCGCCGTCGCGCGCCGCCTCGGCCGCGGCCCGCACGTCGTCCGACGTGAGCGCGTTCGCGAGGATCAGCCCGTCGCCCAGCTCGCCCGCCAGGGCGAGCGACCGCGGCCCGACGCCGCCCAGCCACAGCGGGACGGGCTCGGTGGGAGGCCAGTCGAGCCGCACGCCGTCGAGCGACACGTACCGGCCGGACGTCGTGACCTCCTCGCCCGCGAGCAGGCGCCGCAGCGCCGTGGCGTGCTCGCGCAGCAACGTCAGGGGTGAGTCGACCTGGACCCCCGCCTGACCCATCCAGTACTGGACGCCGTGCCCGACGCCGGGCACGAATCTTCCCGGGAACATGCGCGCGAGCGTCGCGACCTCCATCGCGGTGATCGCCGTGCTGCGCAGGGGTGCCGGCATGAGGCCGAGGCCGACGCGCAGGCGGTCCGTCCACGCCAGCGCCGCGGCCGCCGAGGCGAGGCCGCTCTGCTTGAAGCAGTCCTCCCACACCCAGAGGTCGTCGAGACCGGCCTCCTCGGCGGTCACGGCGAGCCGCCGCAGGCTCTCCGGCGGATGGGCGGGGACGAACGCGATGCCGAGCCGGGTGTCGAGTCGTGGTGTCGTCATGCACCCATCGTGTCGCGGGCCACCGACACTCAGCGGGCGGTGTGCGGCGGCCGAGACGTCCCGCGTCGTGGGCGCGCGGCGACGCCGTCGGCACGGGCCAGGAACGCGAGCTGGGCCGCGACCGACTGCCGCGCCGCGCCCAGGACGGACGGGTCGACGTCGGCGTAGACGTGCTCGACGACCCGCTCCACCGCGGACGGCGCGTCCGGCGTCAGCCCGAGCGCCGAGAGCGCCGCACGGACCTGGCCCAGACGCTCGAGACGGTGCTCGCGGTACGCGCGGACCCGCGCGGCGAGGTCGTCGACCACCGGCCCGTGGCCGGGGAGCCCGGTCGTCGGTCCGGGGGCCCGAGCGGCGACGGCCTCGATCGCGTCAAGGCTCGCGAGGTACGCACCGAGCGACCCGTCCGGAGCCGCGATGACCGTCGTCCCGGTCCCGAGGACCGTGTCCCCGGTGAGCACCGTCGCGACCGCGCCGTCGTCGGGCAGCACGAGGCACACGGAGTCCGCGGTGTGCCCGGGCGTGGCGAGGACGTCGATCCGCAGCCCGGACGCGTGGACTGTCTCGCCGTCGTGCAGCGGTGCAGCGCCGTGGCAGTGCGCCGGGTCGACGCCGCGGACGGGCGCGCCGGTGCGTTCGCGCAGCCCGGGGGAGCCTGCGGTGTGGTCGGCGTGGCGGTGGGTGACGAGGACGAGCTCGATCGGTCCGGCGGCGGCGAGCGCGTCGAGGTGCGCCGCGTCGTCCGGGCCGGGGTCCACGACGACGCACGTCTCCGAGCCGGGCGCGCGCAGCACGTACGACCGCGTGCCGTCGAGCGTCATGGGACCGGGGTTGTCCGCGCGCAGCACGGACGCGCACCGGGTGACGGGTGTCGGGGTGGTCATGTCACACGACCTGGATGGGGCCGGGGTACCGAGCGAGAACACCGTCGTGGGTGACGAGAGTGTGCCCCGTCGTCAGGGCCTGGGCGACGAGCAGCCGGTCGAAAGGATCGCCGTGGATGTGGGGGAGTGCTCTCACGGCGGCGGCGGCGATCCCGTCGACGGCCAGCTCGACGAAGCCGATGTCGAGGGCAGCCTTCCGCGCCTCGATCGGGTCCACGGTGAAATCCGGTCTGCCGAGCGAGGTCTTGATGGCGATCTCCCAGATGTTCACCGCGCTGAACCAGACGTCGCTCTCCGGGTCGCCGAGCTCGTCCAGGGCGCCGCTTGGCAGGTGTTGAGGCTCGTACAACGCCCGGAGCAACAGGTGTGTGTCCAGAAGGATCGTCACTCGGAGCCCTCGAACATCGCGATGATCTCTTCCTGCGCCCAGGTGTCGAAGTCGGGTGGGATCGTCGTGCGGCCGGCGAGGATGCCGAGGCGGCGCCGCGGTCGGGGACCGGACGTCGCGGCGGTGAGTCGGGCGACCGGCTTCCCCGCGCGGGCGATGACGATCTCCTCGCCCGCCTCGACCTCGGCGAGCAGGCGCGACAGGTGGGTCTTGGCCTCATGGACGTTGACGGTCTTCACGATGCCTCCGCGCGGACGAGATCGGCCTGGACCAAGTGGACTAAGCGAGGCTAGTCCCTCTGGTCCGGGCAGGGAAGGGTCGCGGGGAAGCGGCGTCGCGTCAGGTGCGGTGCCGCAGGACCGCCGGTCGACCCTCGTCCTCCCACTGCGCGAACCGGGCCGCGATGAGCGGCCCGACGAGGTCGTACGTCTCCCACGTGTCCGGGACGCGATAGACGTCCTCGGGCTCACCGTCGTCGGGGCTCAGGGCGTCGACGTAGTCCTCGAGGTAGAGGCCGCCGTCGTCCTCGGCGGTGTCGTCGTCGCCGCCCGCGTAGTACGCGGTCGCGAACGCAGCGGCGACGTCGTCGAGGTCCTGGTCGACGAGCTTGCCGTCGCACTGCTCCACGACGAACGCGCCGGGCGTCGTCGCGCGCTCGCGCAGCGCGGCGATCTCGTCCGCGGCGTCGTCGGCGAGCTCGTCGGACGCGTGGCCGGCGAGCAGCGCCCACGCGAGGAACATCCCGATGTGCGTCGCACCGGCCTCCGGACCCGCTTCGGGCGGGTACCCCTCGCCGTCGGAGTGCCAGGACGCGTCGTCGTACTTCGTGGTCATGGCCGCGACGCTACCGCCTCCCGCCGACCACGACGTCGCCCCGCGTCGAGCACGACGTCGCCGTCGCAACGACGCTGTTGGCGACAGCAACGTCGTGCTCGGCGGAGCGACGGTCAGGCGGCCAGCGCACCCGCGAGGAGCTCGAGCGTGCGGGCGCGGCCCGGCGTCGCGTCGAGCGGCTCGTCCTCGCGCGACGCGGCGACGGGGACGATCATCACCTCGTCGACGCCGTGGCGCTCGGCGAGCCGACGGACCTCTGCCGCCGCGGCGTCGGGCGTGCCGACGGCCCAGCGGCGGACGCTGTCGTCGACCATCTCTCCGGCCGTCCCGCCGAGCGGCGCGGCCTGCGCCTCCTCGACGGTCTCGAGGGCCGTGAGCGGCTGGCCCATGCGCAGGCGAGCCATCATGCGTGCCTGGGGCAGCGCGAGGGCGCGCGCCTCCTCGTCCGTCTCGGCGACGACGGCGTTGAGCGTGAGGAACGTGCGCGGCTCGGGGAACGCCTCGCTGGGGCGGTACCCCTCGCGGTAGAGCGCGAGGATCTCGTCGATGCCCTGGCCCGAGAAGTGGTTGGCGAACACGTACGGCAGCCCCAGCTCTGCCGCGAGGCGCGCGGAGTAGTCGCTCGAGCCGAGCAGCCACGTCGTCGGTGCGCCGTCCGCCGCGGGCGTCGCGTGCACGTCGTAGACCTGGCCGCTCGTGAGGCGCAGCGTCGCGCCCTGGGGGCTCATGAGCGCGAGGATGTCGGTCACGTGCTGGGGGAAACGGTCGACGTCGGCCGTCGGCCCTGTGATGCGCAGGAGCTGAGTCACGACCGGGTCCGAGCCGGGTGCCCGGCCGAGGCCGAGGTCGATCCGTCCCGGCGCGATCGCCTCGAGCGCGGCGAACTGCTCGGCGACGACGAGCGGCGCGTGGTTGGGCAGCATCACTCCGCCCGACCCGACGCGGATGCGGTCGGTCACGGACGCGGCGGCGGCGATCATGACGGGCGGTGTCGACGCGGCGACCGCGGGCATGTTGTGGTGCTCGGCGAACCAGTAGCGCTCGAACCCGAGTCGGTCCGCGAGGCGGACGAGGTCGAGCGAGGCCCGCACGGCCTGGGCGGTGGACTGGCCCGACCGCACGGGCACGAGGTCGAGGACGGACAGGCGGGGGGACGCCGCGGCGTCGGGCAGGGTGCTCATCACAGGCGACAACCCCGGTCTCCGGCCCGACTATTCCGACACCGGGGTGTCTCGGATGGCGCCGAGCGGCCGGGCGGTGCATCGTCACGGGAAGAGGCCGGTGCGTGGCGGCGACGTGACGCGCCGGTAGACCCTGGGGCGAGGGGAGCGGGGTGTGGACGAGGAGATCAACTTCCACGCCGACGTGGTGCTGTACTTCGACTTCGACGGCGTGCCGATCGACGAACGCACGTGGCACGAGCTGCACGCCGACGACCGGTCCGTCGTCGGGCTCGACGTCGTCGGCGGCTGGTCGGTCTACACGCGATGGGTGGGGTACGACCGGTCCGAGGGCCGCATCCCGCTCATGTACTCGACGCGCGTGGAGCCCGGCGGGCTGTTCAGCTCGGCCTACACGCGTGACGGCGCGGAGGTGCTGCACCGCCACGTGGTGGGCGAGCTGTTCCGGGGCGAGCCGGCGACGCGAGCGCTGTTCGACGTCACGCCGTGGGAGTACCCGGGCTTCGAGTGAGGGGGCCGGCACCTCGGCCGGCACCGAGCGGCTCGCGCAGGCCGCTCGCCCTCGCCACCGGGTTCCCGACGGCGGTCCGCACCGCGTCCTCGCTGCCCACCACGCGCACCGTCCCTTGCGCGCGCGTCACGGCGGTGTACAGCAGCTCGCGCGTGAGCAGCGGTGACGTCGCGGGCGGCAGGATCAGCGTGACGCGCTCGAACTGGCTGCCCTGCGCGCGATGCACCGTCATCGCGTGCACCGTCTCCACGGGCGGCAGGCGGTGGGTCCGGACGCGGAGCGGGGCGCGCGGGTCGCCGAACACGGCGACCACCCCCGCGCCGCCGGCGTCCGCGACGAGCACGCCCGTGTCGCCGTTGTAGAGCCCGACCTCGGCGTCGTTCGTCGTGACGAGCAGCGGGCGGCCCGCCACCCACGGCGAGTCCGTCGCGTGGTGCCCGGTCGCCTCCTCGACCCACGCCTCGACCTGGGCCGCCCAGCGACCCCGGCCCGCCGGCCCGCGCCGGTGCGCGACCATGACGCGGTGCTGGGCCAGCGCGGCGAGCGCGCCCGTGGCGTCACCGTCGCGGGCGGCCGCGACGAGCCTGCTCCCCGCCTCGACGGCGTCGCGGCGGATCGCTGCGAGCGCGGTCTGGTCCGGCTCGTCGTCGGGGCACTCGAAGAACTCCACCGACGCGTGCCCGGCGCGCAGCACCTCGAGCACGCGCGCGGCATCCCCCGCACGGATCGCCGCGGCGAGCGGCAGGATCTCGGAGTCCCCGGCCTGGCGGTGGACCTCGCGCAGCCGGACGACACCGTTGCCCAGCGCGGACCGGTCGTCGAGCTCGCCGGAACCCGGCTCGCCGTCCCCTGCCGCGCCCGCGCCGCCCGTCCGGGCCTCGTCGTGCGTCCGGGCCGCGTCACCGGTCCCGGCCTCGTACCCCGGGCGGTCGGCGAGCACCGCCTCGGCCGCGGCGCGGGCCGCCTCGCTCGCCTCGGTGACGGGCGCGCGGTGCACGAGGTCACCGAGCACCGCGCCGGCCTCGACGGACGCGAGCTGGTCCGGGTCTCCGACGAGCACGAGCCGGGCGTCGGGACGCAGCGCCTCCAGCAGGCGGGCCATGAGCGGCAGGGCGACCATCGACGTCTCGTCCACCACGACGACGTCGTGCGGCAGGTGGTGCTGCGCGTCGTGCCGGAACCGTGTGCTGCTGCCCGGCTTGTAGCCGAGCAGCCGGTGGAGCGTGGTCGCGACGGGCGTGCCGACGCGCGCGCGGTCGGCCGGGTCGTCGAACCCCGCGACGACGTCGCGCACCGCCTCCTGCAGGCGGGCGGCGGCCTTCCCCGTCGGGGCGGCGAGCGCGACGCGCAGGCCCGGTGCCGCGCCGCGGTCCGGATCGGGGGCGTTCCCCGGTCCGACGGCGTCGTGCAGGACCGCGAGCAGGCGGGCGACGGTCGTCGTCTTGCCCGTTCCCGGCCCGCCCGTGAGGACGGTGAACGGGCGGTGCACGGCGTGCGCGGCGGCGAGGCGCTGACGTGCGTCGCGCTCGGACGGGAAGAGGCGCGAGAGCGCGGCGTCGAGCCGTGCGCCGTCCACGGGCAGGTCGGGGGACGCGAGCCGGCCGTCGACGTCGTGGCGCACCGCGAGCTCGTCGCGCCAGTACCGGTCGAGGTAGAGCATCCCGCCCACCCAGCGCGCAGGCCGGTCGCCGGGACCGTCGACCCCGCTCGCGACGAGCGGGCTCGCCGCGACGGCGCCCGCCCACTCCACGGCCTCGGGCCAGGGCAGGCCCTCGGCGTCCGCGCGTGCGGCCTCCTCGTCCTCCGGGAGACGCAGCACGCCGAGGTCGTCGAGCTCGACGCACACCGACCCGCTGCGCACGGCGCGCACAGCCAGAGCCACGGCGAGCAGGACGCGCTCGTCCTGCTCGCCCGTGAGCCGCCCGAGGCGCAGCGCGACCCGCAGGTCGGTCGCGGAGACGACGCGCGCCGCGTTGAACGCGGCGAGCCACGCGGGGACGCCGACGGCGAGGCGAGGGTCGCCCTCGTCCACGGGCGTCGGGACCGGGTCGGCTGTGGTGGCGGCGGTGGCGGTCATGCGCGACCTCCGTCGAGCAGGGCGGAAAGGGCGACGACGAGTCCCGGCGGGGGCGACCAGGCGACGACGCCGTAGGGGGCGCCGTCGGGCCCGACGGGCGTGTCCGGCCCGGCCATGCCGCGCACGAACAGGTACGCGCCGCCCGCGAGGTCGCGGTCGGGGTCGTAGCCGGGCACGCGCCAGCGCAGGTACCGGTGCAGCGCGACGAGGTACAGCACGAGCTGCAGCGGGTAGTGCGACGCGAGCATCGCGTCGCGCGTCGCCTCGGGGTGGTAGTCCCCGACCGCCAGCGGCAGGCCGGGCGGGCCGACCCGGTTCGTCTTGTAGTCGACCACGAGGTACCGACGGCGGCCCGCGGGGTCGGGGCGGCCGTCCAGACCCGTGGCAGGCACCCGCAGGACCGCGTCGATCGAGCCCGTGAGATAGCCGCGCAGCGGCACCCCGTCGGTCGGCGAGCCGGCCGCCCGGCCCGCGTCGGACTCGTCGGCGAGCGCGGCGAGCAGGTCGGGGTAGCGCGCGAACGCGTCGTCGGCGGGCAGGTGGGCGCGCAGGACGCCCGCGAGGTCGCGCAGCGTCGACGGGCGGACGCCCGTGGTCTCGTCACCTCCGGCGAGCGGGAGCTCGAACTCGAGCTCGGGCAGGCGGTCGCGCGGGTGGACGTCGGCGAGCGCGAGCCCGCCGGCGATCGGCCCGAGCGGGGTGCGCAGGGACAGGCCGAGCGCCGCGGCGAGCGCGACGGGTTCCACGCCCGGGACCCGGACGGTCGCCGCCTGGGCGCAGCGCGCCCGCACCTCGGCGTCGAGGTCGTCCGCCGCCGTGTCGACGTACTCGAGGATCTCGTGGACCAGGGTGCCGAACGCGGTGCCGCCCGGCTGCCCCTCGTACGGGGAGGGCACGTCCGCACCGGGCCGGGTGGCGGGCGTGGCCGACGGCCCGGCGACGGCGTCCGCGGTGCCGGACTCCTCCGTCCCGGCCGTCTCCTCCGGCTCGTCCTGGATCCCCGGGTCCTCGGGCTCGCTCTCGACCCCGTCGACCGGCCCGTGGTGCGCGGCCGCGGTGAGCGCGGAGTATGACGCGCGGCGCCACTCACGGTCGGGCAGATGGATGGCGGCCGCGAGCGCGAGGTCGGTCACGCTCCGCGAGCCCGGGGTCCAGCGTTCCCCCTTCGGCCTGGCGTCGACCTGCTCGACGACGACGGTCCCGCCTGAGCGCGCGGCGACGGCCTCGAACGCGGACCGGACGGCGTCGTCGCGCATCGCGTCGGGCCGGGCGTGGCGTCCGGGTTCCCCGCCGAGCATCCGGTCGGCGAGCAGCAGCCGGGTCAGGGGCCCGGACCCGGTGCTGCGCTTGGTCGGGGTCCAGTGCACGACCACCTGGTGGCGCGCACGCGTCAGCGCGACGTAGAGGAGCCGCAGGTCCTCGCCGAGCTCCTCGTCGCGCGAGCGCGCCCGCGCGTCCACGAACCCGGGGGACCCGACGCCGCCGAGGTGCAGCACGCGACGGCCGTGGTCGTCGTGGAACGCGAACAGCTCCTGGTCGTCGGGCTCGAACCGCTCCCAGCCGAACGGCACGTACACGACGCCGAACTCCAGGCCCTTGGCTCCGTGCACGGTGACGACCTGCACGGCCGCGGCATCCGTCTCCAGGCGCCGTGTCCGCTCGTCGGTGAACACGCTGCCCACCTCGGCGATGCGCGCGCGCAGCCAGGCCGTGAGCGCGGCCGTGCCGAGGCCCTCGGTCGCGGCCGCCTCGTGCAGCGCCTGGGTGACGTGCCGCAGGTCGGTGAGGTAGCGCTCGCCGTCGGCCCGTGCCATGACGCGAGCGGTGGCCCCGCGCCGTGCCGCGACCTCGGCCACCGCCGCCACGCCGCGGTCCGCGAGGAGCCGCGCCCACGCGCGGACCGTGTCGCCCAGCTCGTCGTGGTCGGCGTCGTCGGCGGTCGCGAGGCGCTGCGCGTCCCAGCCGACGAACGGCGTGAGCGCGAGCGCGGTCGCGCGGCGGTGCAGGCCCGGCTGCTCCAGCGCCGCGAGGAGCGTGAGCCAGTCCTGCGCGGCCGCCGAGCCGAACACGCTCGACGGTCCGGACACGACCGCCGGGACCTCGAGCGCGACGAGCGCGGACCGGACCGCCTCCGCCTGGGCGTTCGTGCGGGTGAGCACGGCGACGTCCCGCGGCTCGAGCCCGCGCCAGCGCGCCTTCCCGTGCACGTCCTCGCGCACGCGGTCCCCGCCGGTCGCCGTCCCCAGCCGGCCCGCGACGTCGGCGGCGACGTCCTTCGCGAGCAGCGCCCGCGCGTCGGGCGCCGAGGGCGCGGACGAGCCGCCGAGCCGGTACGCGCGCCGCGTGACCTGGCGCAGCCGGACCGGGGCGCCGCCCGCGAGCCGCGCCTCGGGGTTCGCCGCGTCCACCGGGCGCACGACGATGCGCGGGTCGCCGAGCGCCGTCTCGCCCAGGAGCGCGTGCAGCCCGGCGAGCAGCGGGGCGTCGCTGCGCCAGCTCGTGCTGAGGGTCGCGGTGTCCTCGGAGTCCTCCACCGCGCGCAGGTACGTCACGACGTCGGCGCCGCGGAACGCGTAGATCGCCTGCTTGGGGTCGCCGATGAGGACGAGCGTGCGGTGACCGTGGAACGCCGTGCGCAGGATCTCCCACTGCTCGGGGTCGGTGTCCTGGAACTCGTCGACCATGACGACCCGGAACCGCGACCGGACCCGCTGCGCCGCCGTCTCGCCGTGCTCCGGGTCGGTGAGGGCTTGGCGCAGGAGGACGAGCAGGTCGTCGTAGTCGAGCAGGTGCATCGCGCGCTTGCGCGCCGCCACCTCGCGGCGCGCCGCGACCGCCACCTCGTACCGCGCCGCGGCCACGGACCCCTCGGCGGCGTCCGACGGCGCGACGACCGCGCCGTGGTCGCTCACCGCGGCGCGCGCGACGTCGCGCACGTCCCTCGGCGAGAGGATCGGCTCGGACTGGTCGGCGAAGAGTCGGACGTACAGGTCGTCGGTGACCTCCTCGACGAGGTCCGCGACGTCGGGCAGGAAGCTGGTCGCGAGATCGACGTCGGCGGCCGTGCCGAGCGCCGTGAGCATCTGCTGGCAGAAGCCGTGCGTCGTCGTGATGGTCGCGGCGTCGAGCTGGGACAGCGCGACCCGCAGCCGCTCGCGCCGGCGGTCGAGCTCGTCGTCGTCCACGGCGGCGAGGAACGCGACGAGGGGGTCGGGGTCGTCCGCCGGGGCGGGTCCGCGCAGCGCGCGCTCGGCCGTGACGAGCCGGCCCCGGACCCGGTCGCGCAGCTCGGACGTCGCCGCCCGGCCGAACGTGACGAGCATGATCTCCGGTAGTGCGGCGACCCCTTCGGCGACGTACCGCGTCGTCAGCGTCGCGATGGTGTGCGTCTTGCCCGTGCCGGCGCTCGCCTCGAGCACGACCGTCCCGGTCGGGAGGTCGCCGAACGGGTCGAACCGACGCGGCGCCGTCTTCTCGCCCGGGCCGCGACCGCCCGGGGTCGACGCGCCGGGCGCCGTCGACGGCACGGCCCCTGCCGGGTGCGTGGACGTCGGGCCGCTCATCGGGCACCTCGCAGCTCGTTCTCCAGCAGGGGTTCCCACACGCGGCGCGCGAGCGTGCCGAACCGGGACGGGTCGTCGGGGAAGCGGCCGAGGTCGGCCGTGGTGGCGTGGCCCTTGAGGTCCTCCAGCGCCAGGTCTCGGCCCCAGGCGAGGACGACGTACGGGTCCTTGCGCTCGAAGCCCTTGTTCCACGCCCACCCGGCGCGCATCAGGGCGTCGCGCGCGTCGGTGGTGCGCCGCTCCTCGGCGTAGCGCAGGGAGACCTCCGGGAGCAGGGGGAGCGGCTCACGGGCCGCCTCGTCGCGCAGCGCGACGAGGTCCGCCAGGATCGTCCGGGCCGCGTCGGGCGACGGCGGCGTGAGCGTCGACCAGGCGACGCCCGGACCGCGGGGCGAGCGCCCGACCGCGACGGCGTCCCACGGCCGGTCGGGGTCGCCGACCGTGAGCGCGAGGGCCTGCACCCAGCCGCGGAGCCGATGCTTGGGCCCGAGCCGCGAGTACTCCGTGCGCACGACGCGTGCGCCGTGCACGCCGGGCACGGTCCCGACGACGGTGCGGCCGTCGGGGAGCACAGCTCGCACGTCGACCGTCTCGGCGGAGCTCAGCACGTCAGCGCTCACGGCACGCCCCGCGGCCGTGTCGGCCTCGCGAGCGGCCTCCACGGCGACGACGCGCAGCGGCCCGACGGACCGGATCACCTCCTGCAGCGCGGAGCGGCCGAGCTCGCGCGGCGGGACCTGGCCGCGCCGCCACTCGGCCTGCATCGCGCGGCCCGGGTCGACGCCGGCCAGCGCGGCGCGCAGCACGCGGTCGCCCACGCCCCAGCCCGCGAGGCCGGTGAGCGCGAGCGGGAGGCGGTCCTCCACGTCCTCCTCGTCCAGGACGAGCCCGACGTCGAGCGTGTGCTGCGCGAACCAGCGCGGCGCGTTCTCGAGCAGACGGACCAGGTCGTCGAGCTCGACGTCGCGGCGGTCGTCCAGGGCTGTCGAGGTCGCCTCGCCCGTCGGCTCCTCCGTCCGCGCGCTGCCCGTCGCGGCGCGGGCGGCGTCCGGTACGGCGAGCGGTGCGGCGACGAGCGTGCCGACGCGGTGACGCTCGCCGCGCGCGGCCCGCGCCCCGTCGAACGCCGCGCCGTCGTGGCTGAACGCCCCGGGGACACCGAGAGCACCCGGCGTGAAGTTGCGCTCGTCCACGGTCTGCAGCGGGTGGCGCACGACGACGTGCTCCCGCACCGCCCGCCCGTCCGGCGTGCTTGCCACGCGCTCGAGCGCGTCGAGCAGCTCCGCGACCGGGACCGCCGGGGGCCGGGCGGCACCGGTGCGCTCGTCGGCGCCCGTGTGCACGACGACGAGGTGGTCGCCGGCCGCGGCGACGGCGTCGAGGAAGATCTGCCGGTCCTCGCTGCGCGCGTCGCGCTCACCGATCTCGGGGTGGCGGGCGAGCAGGTCGTCGCCCGCGGGCGCCGCCGTCCGGGGGAACACGCCGTCGTCCATGCCGAGGAGGCACACGACCCGGTGCGGGACCGAGCGCATGGGCTCGAGCGAGCACACCGTGAGGGCACCCGTGCGGAACCCGGCGCGCGTCGGACGGCCCGCGAGCCGGTCGTCGAGCAGGGCGCGCACGTCCGCGAGCCGCAGCGCGACCCCGCCGTGCGCCGAGCCCGCCGCGCGGACGTCTCCGAGGATGCGTCGCGCCGAGCCGATCTGCCACGCCTCCGTGGGCGGCGCCTCGGCGAGCAGCGTCAGCGCGCGGTCGAGCGTGTCGAGCCAGTGCGCGAGCGGGTGCGTCCCGTCGAGGGCGCGCAGCACCTCCGTGAGCCGGGCGACGAGCTCCGCGAGCCGGCCCGCGAGGTCGACGTCCGTGGACCCGACGTCGTCCAGAGGCAGCGCCGGCCCGACGAACCGCGCGTCCTCGTCGGCCATCGCCGCGCCGAGCAGGATGCGGTCGAGCGCGGCGTCCCACGTGCCCTGGCGCACGTGGGCGTCGATGCCGAACCGGGTCCGGCGCGAACCGTCATCGCCCCAGTGCACGCCCGCCTCGACGGCCCACTGCCGGAGCCGGTCCACGTCGTCGTCCGAGAAGCGGAACCGACGGCGCACCGGGGCGCTCGCCGCGAGGTCGAGCACCTCGGACGCGGTGACGCGGCCGTCGGCGAGGCGCAGCAGCGTCGCGAGCAGGGCCAGGACGGGGTTCGTCGAACCCGCGCCACGGTCGGCGAGGCTGACGCGCAGCCGCTGCCCGGGGTGCGCGTCGTCGCCGAGCTCGGGGACCGCGCCGAACGTCGCCGTGACGAGCGGGGCGAACGTCTCGACGTCCGGGCACAGCACGATGACGTCCCTGGCCTCGAGCGTGGGGTCCGCGGAGAACAGGCCGACGAGCGTCTCCCGCAGCACCTCGACCTGCCGCGCCCGGCCGTGGCACGCGAGCACCTGGACGGACCGGTCGCCGGGGTCCAGCTCGTGCGCGCCGTCGGGCGAGTCGGTCCGCAGCGCGGACTGCAGGGCTCCCAGCAGCGTCGGCGGGGGCGCCGGGGCCTCGTGGCGGACCTCCGCCGCGCCGGCGAGGCGCAGCTGCAGCTCCACCGAGTCGCGAGCGGTGGACGCGAGGAACGGGTGGCGCGCGAACGTGGGCAGGTCGGCGCGCCGGACGCCGTCCGCGTCGTCGGTGAGGTCACCGCGCGCGGAGGCGCCGCCGTCGTACGCGGCCACCGTCTCCCACAGGGCCGGCGACGGGTGCACGAGCCACAGGTGCACGTCGCGGTGCTCGGCGAGCGCGCGCAGGACGCGCAACTCGTCCTCGGGGAGGCGCGTCGGCCCGAACACGGACAACCGGGGTGGGAGATCCACGACCGCGGGGTCCGCGCGTAGCGCGGCCACGGCCTCGGCGACCCGTCGTGCCGGATCGGCACCCGGCACGCGCTCGACCAGCAGCCGCCACAGCTCGGGCTGCCACGCGAGGTCGTCGGGCGCGGACCCTCGCTGCGTGGCGTCCGCCGCGGCGGACGGAGCGGACCATGCGAGCACGACCTCGGGCCGCTGCCGCGCGTAGTCGACGAGCAGGTCCGCGAGCCGACGCGCGAGCGTCAGCCGGCGTCCCCGGCGCACCTCGTCGCCGGGTTCTCCCACGTAGCGCGCGAGCGGCGCGGCCCACCGTTCGCCGAGGTGCGCGTCGAGCACCTCCAGAACGAACCAGGCGAGGCGCTCGGGCCGCCATGGGTCGTCGTCGGGGTCCACACCCGTGACGTCGGCGACGACCTGCTCGACGACGCGGCGCGGACCGCGGAAGTCGACGTTCGCGCAGATCCCCGACGCACCGCCGTCAGCCCCCAGATGGTGCGAGAGGCGCTGCGCGAGCCACCGCTCCACACCGCGCATGGGGACCGCGACGATGTCGGGCGTGAACGGATCCTCCGGCGCCTCGGCGAGCACGGCGGCGAGCGGCGCGACGAGCGCCTCCGCGCGCTCGGACCGGTGCACGTGCAGCAACGAGGACCCCCATCGACCAGGAACGGGCGCCGACCGGTCGGCCGTGCGCTACGAGGAGGCTACGAGGTGCGTCCGACACGGGCGAAACGCCGTCCACAGTCGAGCGACGGACGACTAGCATCGCCGGATGGTCGAGGCGCTGCGTGCACTTCGTCCCGCGGAGCGGGCAGTGCTCGAGCGTATGTGCGCCGGTGGGTGGGACGGCGCCGCCACGGCGCGGGGCCAGGCGGCCCTTGCGTCGTACGCGGGTCGCTCCCACGCGGGCGAGGACCTCTGCTTCACGCTGCACGTGCCCGACGGCGTCGCGCTCCTCCCTCCGCACGGCGGCGGACCGGTCGCGACTCTCTCGGTCGTCGATGGCGAGGACGTGGTAGGGATCGCCGAGCTCTGGGTGGAGGACGGACGGCTGCGCTCCGTGGAGATGTCATGGTGGGTCGAACCCGAGCCGCGGTGCTTGCCGACAGCAGACCGGCTCCGAGAGGACGCGACGTGGCAGTGAGGCCACCAGCCGGTGCCTGGTACACGGCCGTCGACGGCGCGAGCCCGGAGACGGTCAGTGCGCTGTGCCGGGGTGCGCTGCTGGTCCTGCGGGACCGGATCACGACCCTTCAGATCGACGTGTACTCGGACGAGCCGTGGCCGCCGGACGTGGTCGACGCGGTGCGGGGCCTGGACGAGATCCGGTACGCCCAGCAGGGTCCACGCGCCCGACGCCGGGGGCGGGAACCGGGCATCTCGGTCGTGCTCGACCCGCGTGACGACCACCAGGTCGGGCTGGCGCTCGCCGTCGCGCCGTTCACGATCTGCGGGACCGGCTATGAGGCGGAGTGGCGGATGCTCTGGGACGTCAACGACACCGGCACGTCGCTGGGCTTTTTCCTGCTTCCCGCCGAGCTGGCTGCCGTCCGTGATTACGTGGACGAGCATGGCGGGCGGTCCGACGACGTCGTCCCTTCGACGACACGAGGAGGCGAGGGTGCGGGGTCCCGAGGAATCGCGTGGTGGCGTGCTCGTCGCTCGTCATCCGGCTGAGGCGACGAACACCCACTCACGCCCGGGCCGGTCGGGCGCGTCGCGGACGTCCTCGACCTCGAACCCGCACGCCGCGAGCGACGCCTCGACCTCATCCCGCTCGCGGAACCGCAGCGTCGAGTCGGAGTGCAGCGCCGTGCCGTCGGGCAGGACGGTCGTGGTGTGGAAGGACACGAACGGGAGCGACACGTCGGTGACGTCGGTCCAGGACTCGACCGGACCGACGTCGGGCACGTCCACGCGGACGAACGTCGCCTCGCGCGTCCAGCCCTCCCACGCCCGACGCGCGGGCACGCGCGTCTCGAGCACCAGCCGCCCTCCGGGGACGAGCGCCGTGTGCACGCCGCGCAGGGTCGCGGTCCACGCCTCGTCGGTGAGGAAGACCTGCGCGACGTTCGCCGTCATCGTCGCGAGGTCGACCTGGAGCGGGGGCAGCGTCGTCGCGTCGCCGTGCAGCCAGCGCACGCGGTCCGCGCCGGGCTTGGTGCGCGCGACGTCGAGCGACGCGCCCGCCGGGTCGACACCGACCACGTCGATCCCGCGCGGCGCGAGCAGGCACGCGAACGTCCCGGTGCCGCACCCGACGTCGAGCACGCTGCGCGCGCCGAGCTCGTCCACGATCGCGGCGTACACGTCGAGGTCGCTGCGGTCCGGGTCGAGCGGGTCGTACAGGGCGGCGAGGCGGGGGTCGTCGAAGATCGCGTCGGGCACCCGCCGACCGTAGGCAGCACGCGCCCGAGGTTCCACGTCTTTCCCGGAGCACAGGCGACGAACATGCGCATGGCGCACGCCGAGCATGCGGTTGGGGCTTGACCTGACGTCGGGACTAGCCACAACCACATGTTCGACGAGTTCCCGTCAGTCAGCGAGGGTCCACGGCTGCCAGCGGCCGTCCGGGAGGGCGGCGAGCCGTCGCCGCGCCGGGTGCCGGATGGCGCGCGGCAGCCGGCTGCGTCTCTCGCCGCTGGTGTATCCGCCGTCGGAAAGGTCGAGCATGTGCCCGACCCATGATTCGCGCAGGTCGGGCAGCGCGCGGCGCACGGACTCCGAGAACCGGCCCGCAGCGACACCGAGGACGAGATCCTCGAGCCGCTCGGCCGCGCCGGTCGCGGTGTCGTCGCACGCGTCGCACCCGCACGAGGGGAACGCGTCCTCGTGCAGCACGCCGGCGCGTACGACGACGCTCGGGTAGCCGGTGACGACGAGGGTGACCGGGGCGGCGTCGTCCGACAGCGGCGTCACGCGCACCGCGCGTACGTCACCGGGATCGACGTTGCGGACTCCCGCGAGCACGGGGTGCGCGGGATCGGCAGGGGAGTGCGACGACAGGTCGAGGCCCCGCAGGTCGACGTCCTCGACCGCGACGGCGTACGTCGCCACGAGGTGCCGGACGAGCGCGTCCGCGACGTCGACGAGCGGCGCGAACCGCTCCGGGTGGGAGTCGACGGAGTACGTGTCCTCCGGCGGCCCGTCGAGCTGCGCCCAGCGTTCGCCGTACTCGAACGGGTTCCCGGCATCGTCGTGGAAGACCTGACGCGGGATCTGCGGGCGGACGTAGGCGGTCATGCCGTCAGGCTAGGGCGACCGGCCGACGAGTTGTCAGCAGATGGCCGCATCATGCCGCTGCGAGGCGCTGACAACGTGAGTGCGCCGCGAGTTGTCAGCAGATGGTCGCGCTCGGGCGCGTCGAGGTGCTGACAACTCGAACGGTCAGGCGTTCAGCGCCTGCTCGACGTCCTCGATCAGGTCGAGCGGGTCCTCGAGGCCCACCGACAGGCGCACGGTCGTCTCTGCGATCCCGACGGCGGCCCGACCCTCCGGCCCGAGCTTGCGGTGCGTCGTGGTCGCCGGGTGGGTGACCATGGACTTCGCGTCGCCGAGGTTGTTGGAGATGTCGACGACCTGGAGCGCGTCGAGGAACGTGAAGGCGCGCTTCTTCGCCGTCTCGGCGTCGGTGCCCTCCGGGACCGCGAGGTCGAACGTCACGACCGTCCCGCCGCCGGTCTGCTGCGACATCGCGAGCTCTCGCTGCGGGTGCGACGCGAGGAACGGGTAGCGCACCCGTCCGACGCCGGGCAGCTGCTCCAGCGCCTCGGCAACGCGCTCCGCGTTCGCGTTCTGCGCGGCGACGCGGACGGGCAGCGTCTCCAGGCCCTTGAGCAGCACCCACGCGTTGAAGGCCGAGAGCGTCGGGCCGGTGTTGCGGATGAACGTCTGCACCGGCCCGCCGATGTACTCCTCGGTCCCGAGGATCGCCCCGCCGAGCACGCGGCCCTGGCCGTCGATGTGCTTGGTCGCCGAGTACACGACGACGTCCGCGCCGAGCTCGAGCGGCTTCTGCAGCAGCGGGGTCGCGAACACGTTGTCCAGCACGACGACGGCGCCGGCGGCGTGGGCCAGCTCGCTCACGCGCCGTGCGTCGACGATGTCCTGCATGGGGTTGGACGGCGTCTCGAAGAACACGACGTCCGCGGGCGTGGACAGCGCCTCCTCCCACTGCGAGAGCACGTGCCCGTCGACGTAGTCCGTCCGCACGCCCCACTTGGCGAAGATCTCGTCGAAGATGACGACGCTCGACCCGAACAGCGCGCGCGCCGCGACGATGCGCGAGCCGGACTGCACCAGCGCCGCCAGCGAGGTGAACACCGCCGACATGCCCGACGCCGTCGCGTAGCACGCCTCCGCGCCCTCGAGGAGGCGCAGGCGCTCCTCGAACGCGCGCACCGTCGGGTTGCCGTAGCGCGAGTAGACGAACCGGTCGAGCTCGCCCTTGAACGCGGCCTCCGCGTCGGACGCGCGGTCGTACGTGTACCCCTGCGTGAGGAACAGCGCCTCGGAGGTCTCCTGGAACTCGGTGCGGTGGTGGCCACCGCGCACCGCGAGCGTCGCGGCGCGGGCGTTCGCGGGCAGCGGCTTGCGCCCGGAGCCCCCGGGGACGCCCCGCCCGACGCCGGCCCCCGCGCTCATCGTGCGCCCTCGCCGTCTGCGGTGGCCGAGCCGGTCGAGCCCTCGGTGGCGGGCGGGTACGACGTCGTCGGCAGTCCACGGACCTTCCAGCCCTCGACGTCCCGCAGGCCCGAGAAGCCCTGTGCCCCCTCGAAGCCCTCGAGCACGTTGTACGACGGACCGAGTCCCACCGCCGTGGCCGCGCGCGCGGCGCCGATCGAGCGCTGGCCCGAGCGACACAGGAACACGACGGGGCGCTCGTCGCCGGGCTGCAGGCCCGCGTCGACGAGCTGGTCGAGGAACCGCGGGTTGGGCCCGGCGGGCGTGACCCACTCGTCGAACAGGACCTCGCGGCCCAGCGCCGCGGCGTCGGGCACGCCGATGGTGCGCCACTCGCCCTCCGTGCGGACGTCGACGAGCACCGCGCGCTCGTCCGTGAGCAGCAGGTCCCACGCCTGCTCGGGGGTGATGTCGCCGGCGTACCCGGCGGCGGGTCGGGCGTCGGGCAGCGCCGAGGCACGTGCCGACGTGGGCTGGGACTGGTCGCTCATGCGTCCTCCTCCATCGATCGTGGCAGTAGCACCCTCGCCCGGCCGTCTCGCGACGGACCGGGGGGTTGCTGCGGCGTCGACGTGCCACGTCACTCGGCCGCTCCGGATGGTTGCTCGGGATGTTACGCCACACGTCCGACGCGCGGAACGCCCGTCTCGGTGAGCGGTGCGGCGGTATGGCCGACGGCGGACCGGCCGCGCTAGCGTGGCCGCGGTCGGGAGAGGGCCCCGGCGGGCAGGGGGAGACGATGAAGGTCGGGCGGCGCCGCGCGGTGAGCGCGGTCGTGGTCGGCGGCGTGGTCGTGGCAGGCGTCGTCCTGCTGTGGACGGCGCCCGACGCGGAGGACGCGCCGCATAACGTGGCCGAGGTGCACGTCGTCGGGGACGACGCCCCTCGTGGGTCGGGAGAGCGGCCGCCGGTCGTCTCGGTCCCGCCCGAGGGCGCCGTGGTCCGCCCCGACGGCCAGGCACTCGTCCCGCTCCCGCCCGGCGAACCGGAGTTCTCTGACCTGCACACGGGCGAGTCGGTCGACCTGTCCGAGCTCACCGTCGGGGGCTACGAGGGCTGGTGGAGCGGTGACGGCCACGGCGAGGAGTGTGACTCCTACGCCGACGCCCACCCCGCGGTCGTCCTCGTGAGCACGCGGACGGGCGCCGTCGTCGAGGCGTACACGGACGGCGCGCGGCTCCAGCGCCCGCCGACCACCCCGCCGGGCGACCCGGCGGAGTGGCCCGCGAACTCCGTCGTCGTGCTCGACGCGGGGACGGGCGAGGTGCTCGAGTCGTTCGAGGTCGACGAGAGCGGGTGGCGCACCGACCTGCCGTACGTGCACTGCGTCCCGCCATCCGAGACGCCCTGACCACCGGTTGACACGTCCCGTGCCGCGCGCACATCCTGGGACACAGGTCATGAGTGCCAGCGTGAAACCCCGGTTTGCTGGCCGGCAACCCTCCTCTCGCGGCGGGGTGCCCCGGGTGACGACCAGGCCGCACGCCGACCGGCGCGCGGCAAGCGCGGGGAGCACCCTCCCCGGACTGCCCTCGGAGGACCGTGCCATGACTGCTCTCGCCGACGTCTCGTGTCCGACGGACGCCGCACCGGATCGCGCCGAGGCGCCCGACCTCGCGGCGCTCGGCGACGTCCCCGCACTGCTGCCCGTCGTCGGCGCGGACACGCTCGTCCCGCTCGTCGACGGCCGCAGCGTCCCGTACGCGAACCTCGACGTCGCGGCCTCGGCGCCGGCGCTGCGCGCAGTCGCCGACCGGGTCACCGAGGTCCTGCCGCTCTACGCGAGCGTGCACCGCGGCGCGGGCTACCTGTCGCAGGTCTCGACGGCGCTCTACGAGGCCTCGCGCCGCACGGTCGGCGCTTTCGTCGGCGCGCGCGAGGACGACGTCACGGTCGTCACGCGCAACACGACCGACTCGCTCAACCTGCTCGCGGGCTGCGTGCCCGCGAACGCGGACGGGACGCCCGGTCGCGTCCTGGTCCTCGACGTCGAGCACCACGCGAACCTCCTGCCGTGGCAGCGCACGGGCGGCGCGACGGTCCTCGCGGGCGGGTCGTCCGTCGCGGAGACGCTGTCCGGCCTGCGCACCGAGCTCGCACGCTTCCCGTACGCCCTGGTCGCCGTGACCGGTGCGTCGAACGTGACTGGCGAGTCGCTGCCCGTCGCGGAGGTCGTGCGGGCCGCGCACGACGCCGGGGCGCGCGTCGTGCTCGACGGCGCCCAGCTCGTCCCGCACCGCGGGTTCTCCCTCGCGGCCTCGGGCGTCGACTACGTCGCCTTCTCCGGCCACAAGACCTACGCGCCGTTCGGGTCGGGGGCGCTCGTCGGTCGTCGGGACTGGCTCGACGCGGGCACGCCGTACCTCGCCGGGGGCGGCGCGGTGCGCCAGGTCGGCGTGACGGAGACGGTGTGGCAGACGGCGCCCGCCCGCCACGAGGCCGGGTCGCCCAACGTCGTGGGCGCGGTCGCGCTCGCGGCGGCGTGCGACGCGCTCGCGGCGCTCGACCCGGCCGAGCTCCATGTGCACGAGGCGACGCTGCGCGCGGCGCTCGTCGCCGGGCTGGAGGCGCTCCCCGGGGTGCGCGTCGTCCGCGTGTGGGACGACGCCGTCGACCCGGTGGGCGTCGTGACGTTCTCCGTCGAGGGCCACGACCCGGGCCTCGTCGCCGCGTACCTGTCAGCCGAGCACGGCATCGGCGTGCGCGACGGCCGGTTCTGCGCGCACCCGCTCCTGGCGCGTCTCGGGTACGACGCCGGCGCGATCCGCGCGTCGGTGGGTGTCGGGACGACGGGTGCGGACGTCGTCCGCCTCGTCGAGGCCGTGCGGGCCTACGTCGAGCAGGGACCGGCGACGCGGTACGAGGTCGTCGACGGCTGCTGGACCGTCGCCGACGACCCGCGTCCGGTCCCCGCCGGCTCGGGTCTCGAGGGTCTCTTCGCGACCGCCGCGGCGGGCTTCCTCGCCGACGCCGCAGGCTGTGGCCCCGCCGTCTGACAGGTCTCGGTCCTGAGTTCACCGAGCCGTCGACGAGC
This sequence comes from Cellulosimicrobium sp. BMG9.22, assembly GCF_059159975.1. Taxonomy (NCBI): domain Bacteria; kingdom Bacillati; phylum Actinomycetota; class Actinomycetes; order Micrococcales; family Promicromonosporaceae; genus Cellulosimicrobium; species Cellulosimicrobium sp. BMG9.22. The sequence continues at coordinate 164,553 of NZ_JBZGBY010000004.1, forward strand.
GTTGTCCACCACGTCGCCGAACCCTCTTGGCGGCGTCGTCCGCGTGTGCTCTGATATGCGCTGTGCTGCACGACGTCGTCCTCACGGGCCACGGATTCCGGCTGGAACCGCTCGCCCTGGAGCACGCTGAGACACTGGCCGGCCTCGTCGACGAGGCGATGTGGTCAGGCATGAGCGTCCCCATGCCCTACGGGGTCGCGGGGATGGCCGAGCTGGTCGCTGCGACGCGTTCGGCACCCGACCTGACGGGCTTCGTCGTGCGCACCCTCGGCGCCGACGGGACGCCGGGCGCGATCCTCGGCAGCACCGCCTTCCGCGACCTGTCGCTCGTGGACCGCCGGGTCGAGGTCGGCCGCACGTTCTACGCGCGCTCGACGTGGGGGAGCCTCGTCAACCTCGTGACCAAGTGGCTGCTCCTGCGGCACGCGTTCGAGACCTGGGACGTGCACCGCGTCGGGTTCCGTGTCGACACGCGCAACGAGCGCTCGCTGGGCGCCATGCGCCGGCTCGGCGCGTACGAGGAGGGCGTGATGCGCGGCCACCGCACCGCCCCCGACGGCACGCGTGCCGACTCCGTCATGTTCTCGGTCCTCGCGCCGGAGTGGCCGACCGTGGAGGTGGGACTCCTGACGCGGATCACCACGCCGCGCGTCGTGCCCGTGCTGGCCACGGCGAGCCCACCCGAGAGGATCCCGCTCGCCGCGTCGTGACCGGCCGGTCGTCCGCGGATCCGACCGCCTGCGCCCGGACACGCCGCGAGGGCCCCGCCGGAGCGGAGCCCTCGCGAACGTGTTGCGGCAGGACTACTTGTCGAACGCGTCCTTGACGTCGTCGCCCGCCTGCTTGACGTTGGCCTTCGCCTGCTCGCCCTTGCCTTCGGCTTCCAGGCCCGGGTCGTCCTTCGCCTTGCCGGCACCTTCCTTGACCTTGCCCTTCGCCTCTTCGGCAGCGTGCTCGATCTTGTCTCCGAGACCCATGGGGTCCTCCTTTCGTCCGGTCCTGCGACCGTAGGCACGGCGTGCGCGACTCGCACGCGGGGACGACGAGCGCCGTGTGGTGGGATGTCTCCGTGCTGCACGACACCACCCTCGAAGGCTTCGGCGTCCGGCTCGAACCGCTCGCCGAGCACCACGCCCCCGCACTCGACGCGATCGTCGACGACGGCATCTGGGCAGGCATGTCGAGCCCGACGCCGCGCGGCACGGAGGCGATGACGGCGTACGTCCGCGACGCGGTCGCTGCGCCGGGTCGGCTCGCGTTCGCGGTCGTCGGGTCCGGCACCGTGCCCGACGGCGCGGCCTCGGTCCGTGGCACGACGTCGCTCTACGAGTGGGTCCGGTCCCAGGGACGCGTCGAGCTCGGGTCGACCTTCTACGCGCGCGAGTGGTGGGGCGGGGTCACGAACCCGGCGTGCAAGTACCTGCTCCTGCGGCACGCGTTCGAGGAGCTCGGCGTCGCGCGCGTCGCGCTGCGGGCCGACGCGCGCAACAGTCGGTCGATCGCCGCCATCACGCGGCTCGGCGCCGTGCCCGAGGGCGTGCTCCGCAGCCACCGCGTCGCGCCCGACGGGTCGCGCCAGGACACCGCGTACTTCTCGGTCCTGGTCGACGAGTGGCCGACCGTCGCCGACGGCCTCCTGGCCCGCCTGGCCTGACGGGTCGGCTCGCCGAGAACGAGCCTGCGCGGCGTCGATCACGAGGTTGACGTCGTCGTCCGCCGGAGAACGGCGTCAACCTCGTGGTCGGCGGTGGGGTCCTCAGGCGCGCGGAGTGACCTGACCCGAGAGGTGCAGGCGGCCCTTGCCGTCCCACGCCTGGTAGGTGACGCCCGTGGCCGGGTCGCCCGCGCCGTCGGGCACGGCGGCGGGCACGTGCGCGACGGCGTCGCGCACCCCGGCCGGCGCGTCTCCCGCCGGGCGCAGCGCGACGTCGACCGTGCTCGGCAGGAGGACGGGCTTGGCGAACGACACGGTCCAGTCGTAGGTGTCGCCGCTACCCGGGCCCGCCTCGGCGAGCGCCCGGGCGGCGGTGTACATGCCGTGCGCGATGGCGCGCGGGAACCCGAACGCCTTGGCGCCGAGCGCCGACGTGTGGATGGGGTTGCGGTCGCCGGAGACCGCCGCATACACGCGACCGGTCGCCGCGCCGAGGGTCCAGCGCGCGGTGGGCAGCGGCGGGACGAACGTGTCAGACGCTGGTGACGCCGGGGCGTCCTGCGGTGCGGACACGTCCGGGAGCGAGACGCCCTTCGCCAGGTAGGTCGACACGCCGCGGTACGCGAGCGTCGTCGCCGCCAGCCCGCTGCCCGCCGACCGCTCGTCGTCCGTGCGCTCGACCGAGATCTCCGTGACCAGGTCGACCTGGACCCCGCGCCGGTGCGGGCGCGGTCCCTGGGCCCAGGCGCGCACCTCGAGGGAGTCCCCGAGCCGCACGGGGCGCAGCACGGAGACCGAGTTCGCGAGGTGCACCATGCCGAGCAGCGGCAGCGGGAAGTCGGCGCGCACCATCACGGCGGTGGCGAGGGGGAACCCGAGCACGTGCAGGTAGCCGGCGGGAAGCACCTCCGACGGCGCCTCGCCCACGAGCTCGGCGTATCGGGCGAGGTGCTCGGCGCTGCCGACGCGGCCCGGACGCGCGGCGTCCCCCGTCGGCACCCCTGCGACGCGGTACGCGACGTCCGGAAGTCTCAGGTCGTGGCGGCCGCCCCGGACCGGGAGCCGGTGGGCGGCGGCGATCCGGCCGGACGCCGCCAGCCCGCGGACGTACAGCCCGCCGAGGCCGGGGACAGCGGGCAGCGTCTCGACGCGCGCCGTCGGTGCGATCGCGTCCGCCGAGGTAGAGCCATGGTCTGCCGAGGTAGAGCCCTGGTCCGCCGAGGTAGAGCCCTGGTCCGGCACGGTCCCGGTCACCGGCCCACCAGGCTCTGCCCGCACACGCGCAGCACCTGGCCGGTGACCCCCGACGCCGCGGGCGAGGCGAGGAACGCGATCGCCTCGGCCACGTCGACGGGCTGACCGCCCTGCTGCAGTGATGCCACCCGCCGCGCCACCTCGCGCTGCACGAACGGGATCGACGCCGTCATGTCCGTCTCGATGAACCCGGGCGCGACGGCGTTCGCCGTGCCGCCCGGGCCGCCGGACTCCGCGAGCAGGCGCGCGAACGCGCGCGTGTGGCCGATGACGCCCGCCTTCGAGAACGCGTAGTTCGCCTGGCCGCGGTTGCCCGCGATCCCGCTCGTCGATGCGAGCGACACGATCCGGGGCTCGGAGGAGAAGCCGTTCGCGCCGAGCAGGTACTCCGTGATGCGGAGCTGCGCGGCGAGGTTCACGGCGATCACCGCGTCCCACTTGTCCGCCGACATGTTCGCGAGCAGCTTGTCGCGCAGGATCCCGGCGTTGTGCACCAGGATGTCGAGACCGCCGTGCCGTGCGCGGGCGTGCTCGAGGATGCGCGCGCCCGCGTCGTCGGCGGTCACGTCGAGCTGGAGCGCCGTGCCCTTGATCTCGTTCGCGACCTGCGCGAGCGCCTCGCCCGCCGCCGGGACGTCGACGACGACGACCTTCGCGCCGTCGCGCGCGAGCGTGCGTGCGACCTGAGCGCCGATGCCGCGTGCCGCGCCCGTGACGACCGCGACCTTGCCGGCGAGGGGACGGTCCGTGACCTGGTCGGGTCCGGCGGCGGGGGCGGCGCCGACCCCGAGGAGCTGGCCGTCGACGAAGGCGGACTTCGCCGAGAGGAAGAAGCGGAGGGTCGCGAGGACGCTCGGGCTGTCGACGGGTGCGCCGTCGATCACCTGGATGCCGTTGCCCGTGGAGCCGTAGCGCAGCTCCTTGGCGACGGAGCGCAGGAAGCCGTCGACGCCCTCGCGAGCCGCCGCCAGGGCGGGGGAGTCGCCGTCGGCCGGGGCGCGCGAGATGGTCACGACGCGCCCGTTCCCCGCCAGACGGCGCAGGTCGGCGGAGAGGGCCAGGACAGGCGCCGAGGCGTCCTCGGGGCGCTCGATGCCGCTGAGCACGACGACGATCGCGCCCCACCGCACGGAGTCGTCCGGGGTCTGGCGGACGTCGAGGTCCCAGGCGAGCAGGGCCTCGGCGACGCGGTCGGCGTCGTCGCGCACGCTCGGCGTGCCGCCGAGCACGAGCACGGGTCCGACGGTCAGCGGATCGCCCGCGCGGTACCGGCGCAGCACCGCGGGGCGGGGCAGGCCGAGCTTCTTGGCGAGCGACTTGGTGAAGCCGGAGTTGACGGCCTTGACGTAGGAGTCGGTCACGGGTGGTTCCTCTCGGGTCGTCGGTCGGGCCGTCAGACGGCGGAGGTCGGGTCGGCAGGGACCGACTCGAGGATCGCGGCGACGCCGAGACCCCCCGCGGCGCACACGGAGATCAGTGCGCGGGCGGGCCGGCCGGTCTCCGCGCTCCGGGCTGCGAGCAGCTTGGCCGCCGTCGCGACGATGCGCCCGCCGGTCGCGGCGAACGGGTGGCCCGCGGCGAGCGACGAGCCGTTGACGTTGAGGCGCGAGCGGTCGATCGACCCGAGTGCGCCGTCGAGTCCGAGCTCGGTGCGGCAGTACTCCTCGTCCTCCCACGCCTTGAGCGTGGTCAGGACGGTCGAGGCGAACGCCTCGTGGATCTCGTAGAGGTCGAAGTCCCCGAGCGCGAGGCCGTTGCGCGCGAGCAGGCGCGGCACGGCGTGGGCGGGAGCCATGAGCAGGCCCTCGTGGCCGTGCACGAAGTCGACGGCGGCGGTCTCGGCGTCGACGACGCGCGCGAGCAGCGGCAGGTCGCGCGCCTGGGCCCACTCGCGCGAGCCGAGCAGGACCGTCGACGCGCCGTCCGTGAGCGGGGTCGAGTTGCCCGCGGTCATCGTGGGCTCGGCGCCCGGGGCGCCGTCCGACGCGCCCGCGAGCCGCTTGCCGTACACCGGCTTGAGCGCGGCGAGCTTCTCCATCGACGAGTCGGCGCGCAGGTTGTCGTCGCGGACGAGGCCGCGGAACGGGGTGACCAGGTCGTCGAAGAACCCGGCGTCCCACGCGGCGGCGAGGTGCTCGTGGCTCGCGAGGGCGAGCTCGTCCTGCGCCTCGCGCGTGATGCCCCAGCGCGCCGTCGTGATCGCCTGGTGCTCGCCCATGGACAGTCCGGTGCGCGGCTCGTCGGTCGCCGGCGTGAGGGGCGCGAGGTCGGAGGGGCGCACCTTCGCGAACGCCTTGACCCGCTGGCCGAGCGTCTTCGCGTGGCTCGCGTCGAGCAGTGCCCGGCGCAGCCCCTCGCTGACGGCGATCGGCGCGTCCGAGACGGTGTCGGAGCCACCGGCGACGCCCGACTCGACCTGCCCGAGACGGATCTTGTTCGCGACGGCGATCGTCGCCTCGAGGCCCGTCGCGCACGCCTGCTGCAGGTCGTACGCGGGCGTCTGCGGCGAGAGCGACGAGCCGAGGACCGACTCGCGCACGAGGTTGAAGTCGCGCGAGTGCTTGAGCACCGCGCCGCCCACGACCTCGCCGAGGCGTTCGCCCTGGAGGCCGAACCGCGCGACGAGGCCCTCGAGCGCGGCCGTGAACATCTCCTGGTTGCTCGACCGGGCGTACTTCTTGCCCGCGCGGGCGAAGGGGATGCGGTTGCCCCCGATCACCCAGGCGTCGCGGGGCGACGCGGCCCGCCGGGTCTGCTCGGTGGTCTGCCCTGTGCTCTGGTCAGGGGTCTGCTCGGGGTCCGGGCGGGGGCTGTTCCTGACGGCCACTGTGCCTCACTTCCTGTCCGCACTCGCTGCGCTGCGTCGGTCCGGCTCGCGGGGAGTGCCGCGCGGGGGTCCGCGGGGTGCGTGCCGGTCGGGGTGTCCAATACCAAGAGTACCTGATACTCTCAGTTTCGTGAGTCGGGTCACAGGGTCGACCCCTGCCTCGACGCAGGACTCGTGACGACATCGAGGTCGGGCGCAACGGAGGACAACGTGAACGCAAGCCTGAGCGGGGCCGACGCGCGGCCGGACACTCGAGGGCGGGTGCAGTCCGTGGACGGACGGTCGACGCGCTGGGACGAGCACCGCGCGGCACGACGTGCCGAGCTCATCCGGGCGGCGAGCAAGGCCGTGCACCGGGGCGGTCCCGGCGTCTCCATGGACGAGATCGCGGCGGCGTCCGGCACGTCGAAGTCGATCATCTACCGCTACTTCGACGACAAGACGGGCCTGCAGGTCGCGCTCGGTGCGGCCGTCGTCGGGCAGATGCACGACGCCCTGACCCAGGCGGCGGAGGCTGCGGAGACCCCGAAGCGCGCGCTGCGCGCGATGGTGGGTGTCTACCTCGAGATGATCGAGAGCTCGCCCAACGTCTACTACTTCGTCACGCGGACGAGCGCCGTCGCGGGCACCGAGGAGTCCGCCGCCCAGGCGGCGGCGACGGGCCAGGGGGCGAACGGGAGCACGCAGGCGCCGCTCGCCGCGTTCCTCGACTCCGTGATCGAGCTCGTCGCCGAGCCGTTCGCCCGCGCGACCGACGTCCCGCCCACCGACGCCGCCGCCTGGGCGGCGGGCGCCGTCGGCTTCGTGCGGGGCGCCGGCGAATGGTGGCTCACCCACCGCGACGGTGCGGACGTGCCCGACCGCGAGCAGCTCACCGAGCGCGTCGCCGCCTGGCTGTGGGCCGGGCCCGTCGGCGTGCTGTCCCACAACCCCGCTACCGCGTCCCGGCCGACGGACGTCCCAGCACTCGAGGAGATCTCATGACCGCCACGTCCGACCGTCCCGGCGTCCGCAGCGCGCAGGACGTGCCGCGCCTGCAGGCACCGACCTCGCGCGACGAGGCTCGCGTCGACGTCGCGCAGCTCGAGCAGGCCCTGCTCGGCCGGTGGGCCGACCTGCGTGCGTCCGCCCGCGCGACGGCGGGCGAGGAGGCCTTCTGGCGCGTCGAGGGCCAGAGCAAGGAGCAGCACCGCGAGCACGTGCTCGACCAGATGCACCTGCTCGCGGCCAAGGGCCAGGTCCTGCGCGCCTTCCCCGAGCGACTGGGCGGCATGGACGACCCGGGGGGCAACCTCGCCGGGTTCGAGGAGCTCGTGGCGGCCGACCCCTCGCTGCAGATCAAGGCCGGCGTCCAGTGGGGCCTGTTCGCCTCCGCGATCCTCCACCTGGGGACGCCCGAGCAGCAGGACCGGTTCCTCCCCGGGGCGATGGACCTCAGCGTCCCCGGCGCGTTCGCGATGACGGAGACGGGCCACGGCTCCGACGTCGCGAGCATCAGCACGACCGCGACGTTCGACCCGGAGACCGACGAGTTCGTGATCCACACGCCGTTCCGCGCGGCGTGGAAGGACTACCTCGGCAACGCGGCCGTGCACGCGACGGCCGCCGTCGTGTTCGCGCAGCTCGTCACCAAGAACGTCAACCACGGCGTGCACGCGTTCTACGTGCCGATCCGCGACCCGCAGGGCCAGCGCGACGAGCACGGCGCCCTGCCGTTCCTGCCCGGGATCGGCGGCGAGGACGACGGCCAGAAGGGTGGCCTCAACGGCGTCGACAACGGGCGCCTGCACTTCGACCACGTCCGCGTCCCCCGCACCGACCTGCTCGCGCGGTACGGCTCCGCCGCCGCCGACGGCACCTACTCGAGCCCGATCGACAGCCCCGGGCGCCGGTTCTTCACCATGCTCGGCTCGCTCGTCCAGGGCCGCGTGTCCCTCGACGGCGCCGCGGTCACCGCGTCGAAGCTCGGGCTCGCGATCGCCGTGCGGTACGCCAACGAGCGCCGGCAGTTCACGGGCGCGAGCGCGACCGAGGAGGTCGTGCTGCTCGACTACGGCACGCACAAGCGTCGCCTGATCGTCCCGATCGCGGAGACCTACGCGGCGCACTTCGCGCACGACCGCCTCCTCGACCTGTTCCACTCGGTGTTCTCCGGCGAGGAGGACACCCCGGAGCAGCGCGAAGACCTCGAGACGACGGCGGCCGCGCTCAAGGCGACGAGCACGCGGTTCGCGCTCGACACGCTCCAGGAGACGCGCGAGGCGTGCGGCGGCGCCGGCTTCCTCACCGAGAACCGCATCACGAGCCTGCACGCCGACCTCGACGTCTACGCGACGTTCGAGGGCGACAACACCGTCCTGCTGCAGCTCGTCGCCAAGCGCCTGCTCGCCGACTACGGCAAGCAGTTCAAGGGCATCACCCCGGGGCAGATGGCGCGCGTCGTCGTCGAGCGCGCGGGCGACATGGCGCTGCACCGCACGCCGCTCAAGCGCGCGGCCCAGGCGCTCGCCGACGTCGGCGACCCGCGCCGCGCCGCCGGCCACCTGCGCGACCCCGAGACGCAGCGCGCGCTGCTCAGCGACCGCGTCGAGACGATGGTCGCCGAGGTCGCGCAGGCGCTGCGCCCGGCCCAGAAGGCGGACGCGGAGACCGCGACCAACCTCTTCAACGCGCACCAGTTCGAGCTCGTCGAGGCCGCCCGCGCGCACGCCGAGCTGCTGCGCTGGGAGGCGTTCACGCAGGCGCTCGCGACGATCGAGGACGAGGGCACCCGCGACGTGCTCACCACGGTCCGGGACCTGTACGGCCTGAGCCTCGTCGAGCGTCACCTCGCGTGGTACCTGCTCAACGGGCGGCTCTCGACGCAGCGCGCGCGCACGGTGACGGGCTACCTCGACCGCCTCATCGACCGGCTGCGCCCGCACGCGCAGGACCTCGTCGACGCGTGGGGCTACGGTCCCGAGCACCTGCGTGCCAAGATCGCCTCGGGCGCCGAGAAGGTCCGCCAGGACGAGGCGCGCGACCACTACCGGCGCCTGCGCGCGAGCGGCGACGAGCCGCAGAGCGAGAAGTCGCTGCGCAAGGCGGCGAAGGGCGGGCCCCAGGCTCGCTGACGGCCCACCGTCCCCGAGACGTCCTCGACGCTGCAGGCGGAGCGGTACCGCTGTCGAGGTCAGGCCCGGGCGGCACGACGCCCACCAGCCGTCGTGCCGCCCGGGCCGTTGCCGTCCCCGGGACCCGCCGAACACGAGGTTGCTGTCGTTCTGAGGCTCAGAACGACAGCAAGGCCGTGCTCGACGGCGCGCGACGTCGTGCTCGTCGTGGTCCCGAGTCGGGTCGCTCAGGTCGGGTTGCAGCGCGCCGCCATCGTCGCGAGCAGCCCGACGTCGGGGCGCCACTGCTCGAGGTTCCACGTCTCCTTGTCGGGAGCGCCGACGGCGTGGCACACGAGCTGGTCGTGCATCGTCGGGGTGTCCGCCTCCGGCTCCGTGGTGACGACCTGCGCCCACACCAGCTCCTGGCCGGCCTGACCGGCGGCGCGCGCCCACGCGGACGCGTCGACCGCGAGCGAGCGACCGCCCTCGCGGTCACCCCAGTCGGTGCTGCGCACCGCCTGCGTGCCGAGCGACATGGCGACGTCCCACGTCGCGGTAGCGCCGTCGTCCGCAGGGTCGGTCGTCTCGTCGGCCGAGTCGGTCGTGTCGCCGGTAGTGCGGTTCGTCTCGCCGTGCGTCGTGCCGCTGCCCGACGCCGTCCCCGCCACCGGCTCGAGCGTCACCTCCGCGTGGCGCGAGTCGACGAGCTCGACGCGCACGGTCGGGTCCGCGACAGTGCCGGCGGGGCCGAAGCCGAAACCCGAGCCGGAACCGGAGTCGGTGCCGGGCTCGGTGCCGGTCGCAGCATCTCGCTCGCCGTGGCGACCGACGACGCGCGGCGCGGTGAGCCCGCCGACGGGCGCACCGCCGTCGTCCAGGACGGTGAGGGACCCGTCGTCGTGGCGCTCGAGCGATCCGCTCGCGACGGCGATCGTGGCCGCGCCCCCGGCGAGCGCGAGCGTCAGGTCGATCGCGCCCTCGTCGGCCGGGGTCACGACGACGGGCACCGTCGCGGCGCTGGTCTCGGGCGCCGTGACCTCGAGCGTCACCGGCCCCGACGTCGCCGCGACGGTCACGACGGACGGCGTGGCCGGGGCTGGCGCGGTCGGGCGCGGGCCGGTCTCGCCCGACGGCTCGGAGGGGTCCGTGGAGGCGGTGCCACCGGTCGGGGCGTCGTCCGGCGCACCGCCTGAGCAGCCCGCGAGCGCTGCCGCCGTGAGCGCCGCGGCGAGCGCGACCCGCAGGGCGCCGGCGGGTCGCGAGCCTCGGTGTCGCGTGCGCCGGCGTCGCGCGCCCGGGCGGCGGCGGCTGCTCACCGGCCGACGGGGAGCAGCCCGGCCCAGCGCCGGCCGAGGTCGACGAGGTCCACGCGGTCGAGAGCGTCGACCTCACCAGGGGTGAACCAGCCGACGTCGTCGGTCGACTCGTCCTGCTCGACGGTCAGCTCGCCGCCCACCACGTGGGCGCGGTAGACGATGCGGATGCCCTGCATCGGCCGGTCGCGGTCCTCGGGCCGGAGGCGGTCGGCCGGGGCGACGACGAAGCTGTCCACGCCGAGCAGGCCGTCGAGCTCGACGTCGTAGCCGGTCTCCTCCCGCACCTCACGGACGGCTGCGGCCTCGGGGTGCTCGCCCGGGTCGATGCCGCCTCCTGGGAGGGACCAACCGGAGCGGCCCTCCTCGCTCCAGTGCGGCAGGAGCATCCTGCCGTCCTCGCGGACGACCACAGCGTAGGCGGCGACTCGGATCTGCATGTGCCCATCCTGCCCGGGCGGCGCGCCGGAGCGCGCACGGACGACCGATGAGTACGGGTCGCGCAGGATGTCTAGGCGTCTGCACCCTGAACGCTCGAACTCCTGAGGAGCACAGCATGGCCGAGAACATGCGCACCGTCGTCGGCAACATCTCCGTCTCGTTGGACGGGCGCATCAACGGACCGGGCGGGGACCACGACATGGGGTGGGTGGGCAAGCACGCGGTGAGCGACGCCGCGTTCGGGCTCCTCCTCGACCTCATGCGCACCAGCACGACCGTCGTGCTCGGCCGCAAGAACTACGAGGGGTTCGGCGGCTACTGGCCCGCGGTCGCGGACGACGAGGGAGCGGACCCGCGCAGCCGCGAGTTCTCCCGCTGGCTGAACGACGTCGAGAAGGTCGTCGTCTCCCGGACGCTCACGACGGCGGACTGGTCCGGCGCGCGTGTGACCGCGCAGGACCCGGCCGACGTCGTCGCGCGGCTCCGCGAGCAGCCGGGCGCGGACGTGTGGGTCATGTCGAGCGCGTCCGTCCTGCGCCGTCTCGTCGCGGCCGGGCAGCTCGACCGCCTGAGCCTGCTGCTGTGCCCGGAGATCTCCGGCGGGGGTGACCTGCTGTTCGACGACGGCCTGACGCCGTCGAGCTGGCGCCTGACGGGCTCCGAGCCGACCGAGACGGGGGCGTTGCGGCTCACCTACGACCTCGAGCGCTGAGCCGAGCGCCGTCGCCCCGGACGGCAGGCGACGACCGTCGCACCCGGGTCGGCGACGGTCAGCGGTCCCGGGTGAGCGTGAACGCCGTCGTGCCGACCACGGCGAGACCGACGCCCCACCACACGAGCCCGGCGCCCGCGACCACCAGCCCGCCCACGACGAACAGCGCGATCTGCACGTCGAGGCGCCACGGCTGCGGGAGGCGGCGCTCGGCCGTGCGTGCGAGCCAGCGGCCCCACACCACGATCACCAAGCCGGGCAGGGCCACGGCGAGGATCACGGCGAGCGCGACGCCCGCCCCGCCAGACGCGGCGGAGACGCCCACCCGCCAGCCCACGACGGCGAGCAGCGCGAGGAGCGCGAGCTCGCACAGGAACGCGAGGACATCGGCCGGGCCGACGTGCTGCGCCCCGGGGGCACGGGGCGGATCGTCCGTTCGTCCGGTCATGTCGCGAACGATAGGTGCCGATCGCTGTGGCGTCGTCGTCGGCTCACTTCTCGTCGAGGTCGTCCTCGAGGCTCGCGACGTCCGTGAACCCGATCTCGCGGTGCCGCACCGCGCGGTTGTAGAGCCACGTCACGAACGAGAGCAGGATCCCGAGCGCGACGAGCGCGCCCGCGATGACGTACTGCTCCTGCTGGTCGGCGCTCCGGGCCCAGGGCCCGGCGAGGTAGGCGCACGTGAGGGCGCCGAGGACGGCGAGCCACGTCCGCGTCCGGAAGTGCGCGTGGTCCACGTGGTCGCGGCGCAGCACGAGCAGCGCGATGTTGACGACCGTGAACACGACGAGCAGGAGCAGCGACGTCGTCCCGCCGAGCAGCGCGATCGCGTTCGCGCCGCCCTCGGTCGCGGACTGGCGCACGACGTACGTGATCAGCGCGAACGCGATGGCGGTCGTCACGAGGATCGAGACCCACGGTGTGCGGCGGAACGGGTGCACCCGCCCGAAGGCGCTCGGCAGGACGCCCTGGTTCGCCATGCCGTAGAGCAGGCGCGACGCCATGAGCATGTTGATGAGCGCCGAGTTCGCGACGGCGAACATCCCGATGAACGGGAAGATCGTGTCGAACGGCAGGTTCGGGGCGCCGGCGGCGACAACCTGCGTGAGCGCGGACCCCTTCGACTCGTCGACAAGGTTGCCCACCGGCACGAGCGCGACGGCCGTGATCGAGACGAGCACGTAGATCACGCCGGTGATGGACAGGCCCGTGAGCATCATGCGGGGAAAGTCGCGCACCGGGTCCTTGCACTCCTCGGCCATGTTCACCGAGTCCTCGAACCCGACCATCGCGAAGAACGCGAGCGTCGTCGCGGCCGTGACGGCGAGGAACACGCCTTTGTCGTCCGGGCTCTCGAACACGACGACGCGTGAGAAGTCGGCGCGGCCCTGCGTCGTCGCCCACAGCCCCACGAAGATCACGAGGAGCAGGCCCGACAGCTCGACGAGCGACAGCACGACGTTGGTCTTCACGCTCTCGGAGACGCCCCGCAGGTTGACGATCGCGACGAGCGCCATGAACCCGAGCGCGATCCACAGCCGCCCCGCGCCGCCCGTCTCGAGCCCCAGCCCGAACCCGTCGGACAGGAAGCCCGCGAACGCGTTGGACGCCGTCGACGCCGACGTGATGCCCGAGCTCATGACCATGAAGGCGACGACGAACGTGATGATGTGGATGCCGAACGCCTTGTGCGTGTAGAGCGCGGCGCCCGCGGCGCTCGGATACTTCGTGACGAGCTCGAGGTAGGAGAACGCGGTGATCGTCGCGACGACGAACGCGAGCAGGAACGGCAGCCACGCCGCCCCGCCCACCTCGCCCGCGACCTGGCCGGTCAACGCGTAGACGCCCGTGCCGAGGATGTCCCCGACGATGAAGAGCAGCAGGAGCTTGGGCCCCATGACCCGCTTGAGCCCCGGCTGCTGCCGTTCCTGCGTGCCACCCGCGGTCTGGGTCATGAGAGGCTCCCTCGCGTCTCGGAGATCCCGGACCTCCATGGAACCCCTGACCACGACGTCCTGTCAGCGCGAACGGGCGCGTGTCGCGTCCTGCTCGTCGCCGGATCCCGTGCTGTCGACCGGAGACGTGCCGAACCTGGGGTTGTCCCCGGGTTCGGCGGTGTCTGGTGCGACAACCCTGGATTCGGCGTCGCCAGGGGGATGGGTCCGACGGCGGAGGACGCCGGTCGTCGTCGCGACGCCGAGCAGCAGCACCGCGCCGCCGGTCAGCTCGGCAGCGTTCGGCACCTCGCCGAGCACGAGCCATGCCGCCGCGATGCCGACGACGGGGACGAGCATCGTGAACGGCACGACGGCGGACGCCGGGTAGCGCGCGAGCAGCGTGTTCCAGATCCCGTACCCGACGAGGCTCGCGAGCCAGGCCGTGTACGCGGTGGACAGCAGCGGCGCGAGCGTGAGGTGCGTCAGGGCGTGCCCGACGGCGTCCGGACCGTCGACGAGCAGCGACAGCCCGAGCAGGGGGAGGGGGACGACGAGCGCCGACCACACCGTCATCGACAGTCCTTCGAGCCCGGGCCGTCGTCGGGCGGTCCGGTCGTCGGGTCCGGCGGTGGAAGCGGCGTCGGTGCTCGGGTTGGGGTGGCGGCGGGGGTCGGGTCCGGCGGTGGGGGCGGCGTCGGTGCTCGGGCTGGCCGCGCCGTCGCCCTGGCCTGCCGGCTGTCCGGTCCCGAGCGCGGCCTTGACGCCCTTCGCATCCGACGCCGCCCCCACCGCCTCTGCCGTCGGCTCACCAGGTCGCTTGTGGGGACGGCTACCTGAGCGGCGCATGACGACGTTCCCGATCGCCCAGGACGACGCCGCAGCGAGCGTGAGGACGAAGGCGAGGGCCGGCGTCGTCTCGCTGCGGCCGAGGCCGACGATCACGAGGCCGGCGGCGCCGACGAGGACGCCGACGAGCTGGGTGCGGGTCGGCACTTCGCGCAGGGCGGTCGCCGCGAACAGGACGGTGAGGCCGACCTGTGCCTGGAGCACGAGCGACGCGAGGCCGGCGGGCATGCCGAGCGCGAGCGCGGTGTAGAGCAGGCCGAACTGGCCGAGGCTCATGAACGTCCCGACGAGCAGGACGTCGCGCCACCGGGCGTTCGGGCGCGGCACGAGGAACACCGCCGGGACGAGCACGACGACGAAGCGGAGCGCGACGAACAGGGTCGGCGGCACGTCGCCGAGCCCGAGGTCGATGACGACGAAGTTGGCGCCCCAGATGACGGCGACGAGCACGGCGAGGAGGGACGGACGCAAGGGCATCCTCCGAGGATGCGCGACGCCATCGTGCACGTCCAGCGCACGGTCGTACACAGTTCTCGGTAGCCTGGCTGCATGATCGATCTCGCCGCCGTCGACGCGCTCCTCGCGGTGGACCGCACCGGCACGGTCCACGCCGCCGCGCGCGACCTCGGGTACACGCCGTCCGCCGTCTCGCAGCAGGTGAAGCGCCTCGAACGTGATCTCGGCGCGCGCCTGCTCGACCGCGAGGGGCGCGGCGTCGTGCTCACCGCCGCGGGCCGGAGGGTCGTGGAGGAGGGGCGTGCGCTGCGCGAGCAGGTCGAGTCCCTGCGCGCCCGCCTGCACGACGCCGGCGCCCGCCCCACGGGGACGGTCCGGCTCGGGTCGTTCTCGACGGCGGTGCGCGGCGTGGTCGCGCCGCTCGTCGCGCAGGTCCGGAAGGACGTGCCGGACCTGCGGCTCCTCGTCCAGGAGGCCGAGCCGTGGGACGCGGTCGCGGCCGTCGCGGCCGGGACGCTCGACCTCGCGCTCGTGCACCACTGGGAGGGCGTGGGCCTCGCGCTGCCGCCGAGCCTGCGCGGCGAGGAGCTGTTCCGCGACGAGGCCGACGTGCTGGTGCACGCCTCGAGCCCGCTCGCCGGCCGTGACGCGCTCACCCCGGCGGACCTGCTCGACGAGACCTGGGTCTGCACGCCCGACGGGACGATCTGCTACGAGTGGTTCTGCCACATGTTCGCCCGGCAGCCGCGCGTCCCGCGCATCGACTTCCGGTGCCTCGAGTTCGCGTCCCAGGTCGAGGTCGTCGCGCAGGGCCTCGCCGTCGCGCTCGTCCCGCGGCTCGGGCGCGGTCCGCTCCCGGCCGAGGTCGTCGCCGTGCCCGTGCGCGAACCCGTCCCCACCCGCCCCGTGACGGTCGTGTGGCGCGCGACCATGACCGACGCCCCGGCCGTGCGCTACCTGCGGGGCCGGCTGCGCGCCGTCGGGCACTGAGCTTCGCCGCCCGCCGCGCGGGCCGCCGTCCGCCGGAACTCCCCCGGGTCCCGGGCCGTTGGGTGAGGCGAGCGCACCGCGAGGAGAGGGATCGATGACCGAGCACGAGCCGACCAGGCGCCCTGTGGACCCGCGCGCCGTCACCATCGCGGGCCTGTCCACCCTCGCGTGGTACGCCGTGCCCGACGTCGTCCGGCCCCGTTGGGCACGGGCGCTCGCCAAGGCGACGATCGGCACGGCGGGCCTCGCGCTCTCGCTGACGTCGACGCGCGACGGTCGTGACGCAGGGGAGGGCGTGCGGTCCGTCCGTGACGCCGTGCGCGACGACGACCCGGACCGCGACGACACCACGTTCGTACCGGACGAGGCCGAGCCGCTGCCCGTCCGGCCCGGGGTGCTCGTCGCGGGAGCGCTCGGGGGTCTGGCGCTCGGGTCGACGCTCGTCGTCGCGGGGGAGAGGTGGGCGTACCGGCGCGGCGAGAGGCTCCGAGCCCGTGGCGCGCGGCTGCCGCACACGCGCGTCGGGCTCGCGATGGGCGCCGTCGCCGTCGCGCTCGCCCTGGTGGAGCCGTTCCTGGGCCGGGACGAGGGGCGAGTCGACCGGGTCTACCGCTCGTCGTGACCGACGGCGTCGGCGACGTCGCCCGGCGCGGTGTACTGCGCGTCGACGTCGCCGTCGAACAGGCGCCAGCAGAAGTCGTTCATCCGCGCGGCCGCGGGAGCGTGCTGGGCGAGGATGCCGGCGACCTCGGTCGGCACGTCCGGCGGGACGTCGCCGTTCGCGCACCGACGCACGTAGGCGTTGCGCGCGACAGGACCACCGTGGGCCGGCAGCGGCACCCCGCACACGGTGGTGACCAGCCAGTTCACCAGTCGCATCGCGGCGTAGTCGGCATCGTGGTCGACGTTACGAGCGACGAACTCCCGCTCGGCGTCGGACAGCTCGAACCGCGGCGACGTGGCCAGCCCGAGATCGACGAGGTAGATCTGGTCGTCGTCGGCCCGCATGTTGGCGAAGTGTCCGTCCATGTGCAGCAGCTCCCGGCTGCGCAGGAACGCAGCGGCCTCGAAGAGCTGCCGCTCGACCGTCTCCGCGTTGGCCACCGGGTCGTCCAGCCGGTCGTCGAGCCGGTCGGGGAGGTGCTCGAGGAAGAGCACGAGGCTGGAGCGCGCGTCGGCCAGCTCCTCGAACCGGGTCCGCACGGCGGGGTCGCCGCCGAACTGGGCGACGACCGCCTCGACGTCCCGGTGCTCGGACGCGACGGGAGGGCGGCCCGGCAGCACTCGCCAGTGGTGCAGCAGGGCGAAGGCGACCGACTCACCGGCGAGCACCCCCTCGGTGACGACGAGGTTCGCGGCCAGCTCGCGCCACGCTCCGAATCCGGGGCCGGCGAGGCGGTGCATGCCGTACTGGCACGACAACGGCAGGTCGAAGAGGTTCGCCGTGCTGTGCGGGTGAGCCAGCTCCCGGTCGGTGATCGGGACCCGCTTGGCGAACACCCGGACGCCGTCGACGTCGAGCACCGAGGAGCCGCCGCCCACTCCCACGGCGCCCGGTGGAGCGGCTCGGAGCAACGCTGCCAGCTCGTCGTCGTCGCGAGCGGCGAGCGCAGCCGACACGACCTCATGACGGACGCGTCGGGTGCTGAGCATCGTGCCATTGTGTCCGTCACGGAGACTGCCGCGCGCCGATCGCCGGACGGCGAGCACCGGGGTCTAGCCTCGGCTCATGCCTGAGCGCTTCGCTACCGTCGAGGAGTTCCTCGCCGCCCAGACGCCTGAACGGCGTGCCGAGGTCGAGTCGTTGCGCGGGCTCGTGCACGAGGCGGAGCCCGTGCTCACCGAGATCGTCAAGTGGAACTCGCCCGACTACACGCTCGACGGCGTCGACCGGCTCACGATCAACGCCGCCGGGAGAGGGCCGGTGCGACTCGTGCTGCACTGCGGTACCGAGCGTGCCGAGGACAAGGACGCTGCGCCGCGGTTCTCCGGTGACCCCGACGGGTTGCTCACCTGGCACTCGGACATCCGGGCGACCCTCGCCCTGCCGGTCGCCGCGGAGCTCCCGGAGCGTCGCGACGCGATCGTCGCGGTCATCCGGGCGTGGTTGGCGGAGGCGTAGCAGAAGCTCGCGCGACGGCGGCCGAACCCTTCGCTGCGCGTCGCCGGTAGACTGGGTGCGCGCCGTCGTGCGCTCCCCGCCAGCGCCCACCCGAGGGAACCGATGACCGCCCCCGCATCCCAGGCTTCTGCACGCCCTGCCGGCCGTTCCGCCGCTCGACCGACGCTCGACACCGTCGAGCACGCCGCCGCGACTCCCGACGAGGTCCAGCCGTACGCCGAGCTCGGCCTCAAGCCGGACGAGTACCAGCGCATCCGCGACATCCTGGGGCGCCGCCCCACGGCCGCGGAGCTCGCGATGTACTCCGTCATGTGGTCCGAGCACTGCTCCTACAAGTCGTCCAAGGTGCACCTGTCGACGTTCGGCAAGGCCACGACGGACGAGATGAAGAAGCACCTGCTCGTCGGCATCGGCGAGAACGCTGGCGTCGTCGACATCGGTGACGGCTGGGCCGTGACGTTCAAGGTCGAGTCGCACAACCACCCGTCGTTCGTCGAGCCCTACCAGGGCGCGGCGACGGGCGTCGGCGGCATCGTGCGCGACATCATCTCGATGGGCGCGCGCCCCGTCGCCGTCATGGACCAGCTCCGCTTCGGCGCGGTCGACCACCCGGACACGGCGCGCGTCGTGCACGGCGTGGTGTCCGGCGTCGGCGGCTACGGCAACTCGCTCGGTCTGCCGAACATCGGCGGCGAGCTCGTCTTCGACTCGTCCTACCAGGGCAACCCGCTCGTCAACGCGCTGTGCCTCGGCGTGCTGCGACACGAGGACATCCACCTCGCGAACGCGTCCGGCACCGGCAACAAGGTCATCCTCTTCGGCGCCCGCACGGGCGGCGACGGCATCGGCGGCGCCTCGATCCTCGCCTCGGAGACGTTCGAGGACGGCGTGCCCGCCAAGCGTCCGAGCGTCCAGGTGGGCGACCCCTTCATGGAGAAGGTCCTCATCGAGTGCTGCCTCGAGCTCTACGCGGCGAAGGTCGTCGAGGGCATCCAGGATCTCGGCGCGGCGGGCATCTCGTGCGCGACGTCGGAGCTCGCCTCCAACGGCGACGGCGGCATGCACGTCTGGCTCGACGACGTCCTCCTGCGCGACCCCACGCTCAACGCGGGCGAGATCCTCATGTCGGAGTCGCAGGAGCGCATGATGGCGGTCGTCGCGCCCGACAAGCTCGACGAGTTCCTCGCGATCACCGGCAGGTGGGACGTCGAGACCGCCGTCATCGGCGAGGTCAACGGCTCCGGCCGCCTGACGATCGACCACCACGGCCAGCGCATCGTCGACGTCGACCCGAAGACGGTCGCGCACGAGGGCCCGGTGTACCACCGCCCGTACGCGCGGCCGTCGTGGCAGGACGGGCTCAACGCCGACACGATCTCGGGAGCCGCCGCCGGCCGTCTTGCTCGCCCCGAGTCCGGCGACGACCTGCGCGCCACCGCGCTGCGCCTGCTCGCGTCGCCGAACCTCGCGTCGAAGGAGTGGGTGACGAACCAGTACGACCGGTTCGTGCAGGGCAACACCGCGCTCGCGCAGCCCGACGACTCGGGCGTGATCCGCGTCGACGAGTCCACGGGCCTCGGCGTCGCCCTCGCGACCGACGCGAACGGCCGCTACGGCAAGCTCGACCCGCGCACGGGCGCGCAGCTCGCGCTCGCGGAGGCGTACCGCAACGTCGCGACGACGGGCGCGCGCCCGCTCGCCGTGACCGACTGCCTCAACTTCGGCTCGCCCGAGGACCCCGACTCGATGTGGCAGCTCGTCGAGGCGATCGAGGGCCTCGCGGACGCGTGCCGCGAGCTCGGCGTCCCGGTGACGGGCGGCAACGTGTCGCTCTACAACGGCACGGGCGAGCCCGGCCAGATCGACTCGTCCATCCACCCCACCCCGGTCGTGGGCGTCCTCGGTGTGCTCGACGACGTCGCGCACGCCACGCCGTCGGGCTGGCGCGAGACGGGCGAGAGCATCTACCTGCTCGGCACGACGCGCGGCGAGCTCGACGGGTCGGCGTGGGCCGACGTCGTCCACTCCCACCTTGGTGGCGTCCCGCCCCGCGTCGACCTCGCCGCGGAGAAGGCGCTCGCCGGCGTGCTCGTCAACGCGAGCCGCGACGACCTCGTGTCGGCCGCGCACGACCTGTCCGAGGGCGGGCTCGCGCAGGGGCTGCTCGAGGCGTCGCTGCGGTTCGGCGTCGGCGCCACGGTGTCGCTCGACGCGCTCGTCGAGCGCGACGGAGTGACCCCGTTCGAGGCGCTGTTCTCGGAGTCGACGGCGCGCGCGCTCGTCGCGGTGCCGCGCGGCGAGGAGTCCAAGCTCGTCGACGCGTGCGTCGCGCGCGGCGTCCCCGTGCTGAAGATCGGCGAGACGGGCACCGAGCCCTCCGCTGCGGCGGAGTCCGGCGAGGCGCTCGAGGTCGCGGGCCTGTTCACCGTTCCGCTCAGCGAGGCGGACGTGGCCTATCGCGGCACGCTGCCGGCCATCTTCGGCTGACACCGCTCCACGACGCCCCGGTCACCGCTCTGGTGACCGGGGCGTCGTCGTCCCCGGGCTGCTGCCGGTCGCGCGGGCACGCCGAGCACGACCCTGCGCGCGGTCGACCACGGGATTGTTGTCGGAAAGCGCTCGAGAACGACAGCAACGTCGTGCTCGGCGGGTCGGTCCACCGGCACCGTGGAGTGACCCGGCCCGGTCAGCTGCGCGCGGGCTCCGGCTCCGGCGTCTCGACGTGGTGCGGGTGCCGGCGCTCGAGGGCGGCGCCCTCGACGTCGACGTCGGGCAGGATGCGGTCGAGCCAGCGGGGGAGCCACCAGGCCTTGTCGCCCACGAGGTGCATGAGCGCCGGGACGAGCAGCATGCGCACGACGAACGCGTCGACGAGCACGCCGAACGCGAGCGCGAACCCGATGGGCCGGATCATCGCGCTGTGCGAGAACACGAACCCGCCGAACACGGAGATCATGATGATCGCCGCCGCCGTCACGACGGACCGCCCGGCGCGCAGGCCCTGGACGATCGCGACGCGCGCCGGAGCCCCGTGGGCGTACGCCTCCCGCATGCCCGAGCCCAGGAAGAGCTGGTAGTCCATCGCGAGGCCGAACAGGATGCCGACGAGGATCGTGGGCAGGAAGTTGAGGATCGGGCCCGGCGTCTCGACGCCGAACACCCCCGCCAGCCAGCCCCACTGGTAGATCGCGACGACCCCGCCGAGCGCGGCGAAGTACGACAGGATGAACCCGAGCGTCGCGACGACCGGCACGAAGATCGACCGGAACACGAGGATCAGGATGATCAGCGACAGCCCGACGACGACCGCGAGGTAGACCGGCAGCGCCTGCGCGAGCTTCTCGGAGATGTCGATGTTGCCGCTCGCGGAACCTGCGACGCCGAGCGTCACCTCGCCGTCGAGCGGCTCGAGGGCACGGAGGCTGTGGACGAGCTCCTCGGTGGACTCGCTCGTCGGGCCCTCCGCGGGGACGACCTGGAACGCGGCGACCGTCCGGTCCTCGGACGTGCCGATCGGCGCGACCGCGACGACGTCGTCCTGCTCGAAGAGCTCCTCGGCGACGCGCACCTGGTACTCGAGCGCCTCCGCCTCGGTCGGCTCGCCGGGGAGGTCGGCCACGACGAGCAGGGGCCCGTTCATCCCCTCGCCGAACTGTTCGGCGATCGTGGAGTACGCGCGGTACTGCGTCGAGTCGTGCGCCTCCGACGAGCCGTCGGGAAGGTTGGTCCGCAGGTCGAGCGCCGGGATCGCGATCACGCCGAGCGCGACGATGCTCAGCAGCGCGGTCCCCACGGCACGCACCGTCGACATCGGCTGGACCGGCTTCACGGCCGGGGCGGCCGCCGTCGTGCCCGCAGCTGCGGTGCCCGACGGCGCGGCTTCGCCCGCGGCGACCGTCGCGCCGCCCGCGGTGGTCGTCTCGGCGAGCCGCGCCCGCTCGCGCTTGCTGAGGATGCGCATGCCGATCATGCCCAGCAGGGCGGGCGTCAGGGTCACGGCGATGAGCACGGCGATGGCGACGCACAGCGCGCCGACCGTGCCCATGAGCCCGAGGAACGGGATGCCGGTGATGTTGAGCGCGAGGAGCGCGATGAGCACGGTCGCGCCGGCGAACACGACCGCGTTGCCCGACGTGCCGTTCGCGAGCGCGATCGACTCGTGCACCTCGTCGCCCTGCTTGAGCTGGCGGCGGTGCCGGTTGATGATGAACAGCGAGTAGTCGATCCCGACGGCGAGCCCGAGCATGAGGCCGAGGACCGGCGTCACGGACGACATCTCGACGACACCGGACAGCGACATCGCGGCGAGCGCGCCGATCCCGACCCCGATGAGCGCGGTGAGGATGGGCAGGCCGGCACCCACGAGCGTGCCGAGCATGACGACCAGCACGACGGCGGCGACGACGAGGCCGATCGCCTCGCCCACGCCGAACACCTGCGGTACGCCCTGGGTGATGTCGGCCGAGAAGTCGGTCTGCACGCCGTCGACCGGGGCGTCGGTGAAGACGGCGACGAGGTCGTCCTTCGTCTGCTGCTCGATGCTCAGGTTCGGCTCGGTGAAGGAGACGCTCGCGACCGCGGCGCTCCCGTCCTCCGAGACCATGCGGATCTCGGACGCCATCTCGAGCAGCGGTGCCGAGAGCTCGAGCTGTGCGGACTGCTCCTCGAGCGTCGCGCTCTGGTCCTCGAGCGCGGTGAGCTGCTCCTCGATCGTCGCGGCCTGCGCGTCGAGCTGGGCGCGACCGGCGTCGAGCTGCGCCTGCTGGGCGTCGAGCTCCGGTGCGGCCTGCTCGGCGGCCCCGGCAGCCTCTGCCTGGGCACGGGCCTCGTCGAGCTGGGCCTGGCCTGCGTCGAGCTGTGCGCGGGCGGCGTCGAGCTGTGCCTGGCCTGCCTCGAGCTGGGTGCGCCCGTCCTCGATCTGCGTCCGGCCGTCGGCGATCTGGGTCCGTCCGCCCTCGACCTGGGCGGCCTGGTCGGCGAGCTCTGCCGACGTCGCGAACGGGTCGATCACCGTCTCGACGCCGTCGACCTCGCTCGCGTCGGCGACGAGGTCGGCGATCTGCGCCTGCTGCTCCGCGGTGAACGCGGAGCCGTCCTCGGTCGAGAAGACGATCGTTCCGCTCCCGCCCGAGGCCTCGGGGAGGGCGGTCTGCAGCCGCTCGGTCACCTCGGCCGTCGGGGTGCCGGGGATGGAGAAGCTGGTCGCGAGCGTGCCGCCGAACGCGGCGAAGGCCGCCCCGGCGAGCACGAGCACCGCGAGCCACGCGGCGAGGACGGTCCGTGCACGGCGGGCGCACGCGCGGCCGAGGCGGTAGAGGAGTTCAGCCATGAGGGTCCTTCGGTGGGAGGCCGGTGGTCGGTCGGGTTCTGAGCGGCGTGAGCCAGGTTCAGGCTGGGTCGGCGTAGCCGGAGCGCGTGCGGTCGACGAGCCGGTCGAGCAGCTCGGTCCACACGCGGCGCGACGCGTCGTCGTCGGCCGCGTCGGTGGCATCCCACCAGCGCCGGTGGATGACGAGGAGGCCGCTCATGAGCGCGCCGACGAGCATCTCGAGGTCGAGCCGGTCGACGTCGGGGTGGCGGCGCGCGGTCTCGGCGACGAGGCGTTCGGCGAGGTGGGTGAAGGTGCGCGCGACCATGGTCGTGACGTGCGGGCCGGGTGCGTTCGACGTGCCGCCGAGGGCGCGCGTCAGGTAGGCCATCGGACCGAGGAGGTCGGTGCCCTGGAGCGCTGCCGTGAGGTCGTCGAGCGGTGCGCGACGGAGGGCGCTCTCGTCCGTCGGTGACGCCGCGTTCGCCCCGAGGCTGTCCACGACGGCGCCCAGCACGTCCTCGCACACCTCGACCACGACGTCGTCGAGCGAGGCGAAGTGGTTGAAGATCGTGCGGCGTGCGACGTCCGCGCGGGCCGCGAGCTCGTCGACCGTGAACCGGTCGCCGCCCTTCTCCTCCATGAGCGCCGCCGCGGCGTCGACGATGGCCTGGCGGTGGCGGGCGCGCAGCGCCGCACGGCGGTCGGTCGCCGGGAGGGCGGGGGAGGCGGAGAGCACCTCACGACACTAGGTGCATCGATGCACTGAGTGCAAACTTGCCTCCGGCGAGGCCGGGTCGCATCGCGTCGACCGTGTCGCCGACCGGCACGCAGCAAGGGGAGGCGTGCCCCTGCGACGACGTGCCGTGGGTCAGGCACCGGCCGGGGCTACGACCCGGCGTCGCGCTCTGGCACCGACGAGCGCGAGCGCGAGCTGCGCGACCCAGAGCGCGACCACCGCGGGGCCGACGACGGCGCTCGCGACCTCGGCCGCGTCGTCACCCGGCGGGAGCGGGACGTCGTCGGCGCCGCGCATCCTGCCGACCCACGCGCCGAGCAGGGGTGCGAGGGCGAAGAGGCCTGCGATCGGGATCGCGGCCACGGCGAACGCGGCGATCATCAGCCCGCCGCCGGCGACCACCGCCCCGGCGAGCAGGGCCACGGGCACGAGGACGGCGGCCCAGAGCTGGCACCGAAGGCGACCGTCCTCAGCCGCGGTGCGATCGTCGTGCGCTGCCCCTGTCGTCGTGGCGCGCCACGTCCCGCGGCACCGCCGTCGTCCTGCATCGTACGGCCGCAGCGCACGGGCCCGAGGGTCTGCCGGGTGCGCCGTGGCTCGGCATGGAGCGTGGATCTAGACTGGTGGAGTCCTGTGGGTCCCCCGCGCAGAGGATCGGCTCCGATGTCGTGGCTGCTCATGATCTGGTGCGCGACGGCGTGCACGGTCGCCGCCGTGTGGTGGGTGCTGCGCGGTGCCGGACTGCGCCGTCGGGCGCCGGCTCCCGACCCGCTCGCGACGCTCGCCGTCCAGATCCGGCTCAGCGAGCTCGCGGCCGAGCTGCGGCGCATCGAGGCGGACCCGGAGGTCTTCGCCCGCGCCCACCACTACCTCGCGGTGCAGGGCGCGTACGACGCGCTGCTGCGCGAGGCGTGCCGCCTCACCGGCCTTCCCGTCGAGGACGCGCCGCTGCAGGCGGGCTTCCGCGCCGGGGACGACGAGCGGTTCCGCGAGGAGCTCGAGCTCAGCGCGCGCGGCTGGAGCTGGTGACCGGTCGCCGCTCTGGCGGCGGAGAGCGAGACGCGGGTACGAGTAGATCTGGCACAGGCGTACCGTCGAGGGTTCCGCCCGTGTCAGACGACCGCTACGTCGAGGCCGCCGTGCTCGAGCGCGTGTGCGAGCCCGACCGGCAAGGGCATCTCGTGGGGCGGCTCGCTCGTGCGGACCGAGGCGACGGGGGTGGCCGAGGGGGCGAACATGCCCACGACGCCCGCCGCCGTCGCGCTGCTCCAGGACGCGGGCGTGCTGTTCGCGCCGGGCAAGGCCGCGAACGGCGGGCGGCGTCGCGACGTCGGCCCTCGAGATGCAGCAGAACGCCTCGCGCGACGCGTGGACGTTCGAGTACACCGAGGAGCGGCTCGAGCAGATCATGACCGGCATCCACGACCGGTGCGTCGAGACCGCCGACGAGTACGGCGCGCCGGGCAACCACGTGCTCGGCGCCAACATCGCGGGCTTCACCCAGTTCGCCGACGCCATCATCGCGCTCGGGGTGATCTGAGCCGTCGTCTACCCTGTCCGACGGCCGCCGTCGTGCCTCCGTGCGACGGACGGGCCGGCCGCACCGGACGACGGGAGAGCGCAGTGACGACCACCCACACCGAGGGATCGACCCGGGACGCGCGGCGCGACGTCGCGCTCGAGCTCGCCGTGCAGGACCCGCAGGGCGTGCGGGTCGCCGCGGCCGTGGGCGCGCGCCGGGTCGAGCTGTGCGTCGGGCTCGGCGCGACGGGCGGCCTCACGCCGAGCGCCGGGCTCGTCGAGGCGGCAGTCGAGGCGGCCCGCGCGGCGGTCGTCGTGGTTCCCGGCCCGGGCACCGACGGCCGCCCGTGCGTCGAGGTGCACGTCCTCGTGAGGCCGCGCCCGGGCGGCTTCGTGCTCACGCGCGACGACCTCGACGTCCAGGTGCGCGACGTCCGCGCCGCGGTCGCGGCGGGTGCCGCGGGCGTCGTCGTCGGTGCCCTGACCGCCGACGGCGAGGTGGACGCCGACGCCCTGCGCGCGCTCGTCGCCGCTGCCGACGGCCGCGAGGTGACCTTCCACCGCGCGATCGACGTCGTCGCCGACCCGCTCGCCGCGCTCGACCGGCTCGCCGGTCTCGGCGTGGTGCGCGTGCTCACCTCCGGTGGCGCCCCGCGCAGCATCGACGGCGTGGACCGGCTGCGCGCGATGGTCGCGTACGCCCACGGCCCGCTCGGCGGAGCGGTCCAGGTCATGGCCGGCGGGGGAGTGCGGACCGAGGACGTCGGCGCGCTCGTCGCGGCCGGCGTGGACGCCGTCCATCTCTCCGCCAAGCGGGTCGTGGCCGACGACGCCGGGCCGGGGGGCGGGGGCGACTCCGGCTACGAGGTGACGGACCCGGAGGTCGCGGCGGCTGCACGCGCGGCTCTCGACGCCGCGCGCTGAGCCGCTCCGGACCGGTCATCGGGACCGTCCGTTGCGGGCATGTATCAGTTAGGTAACTTTCCTGTCGTATTCGGGAGCGGCTTGCCCGGAGTTAGTTAGTGTTCCTGCACACGCCCCAGGGCGCCACGACGAACGACGCGACGACGCGTCGTCCATGCGAAAGGACCGATGATGATTCCAAGCACGGCGCGCAAGCGTCTGCTCACGGCGGTTGCGCTCGTGACCGGCGTGACTCTCCTGGCGGCCGGCTGCTCCGGCGGCGGCAACGGCGAGGGCGACGAGGGGACGGGCGCCGAGAGCGGGCGAGTCCTCAACGTCTGGGCCGGCTCGCAGACCCCGATCGTCGCCAACTTCAACCCCTTCGCGCCCACCGTGCTGCACGGTGCGCTCGGGCCGGTCTACGAGACGCTCTTCGTCTACAACAAGGCCCAGGCGAGCGAGCCGACGCCGATGCTCGGCGAGTCGTTCGAGTGGAACGAGGACGGCACGCAGCTCACGGTGAAGATCCGCGAGGGCGTCACGTGGAACGACGGCGAGGACTTCACCGCCGACGACGTCGTGTTCTCGTTCACCAACGAGGCGTCCAAGCCCACGTACCTCACGTCGGCCGAGGCGACCGACGAGTCGACGGTCGTCCTCACGTTCGAGGGCCCCCAGTACACCAACGAGTTCGCGCTCATGGGCGCCTCGTGGATGATCCCGGAGCACGTCTGGTCGGAGAAGTCGGCCGAGGAGATGACCACCTTCACCAACGAGGAGCCGGTCGGCACCGGCCCCTACACGGTGAAGACGACGTCCGACGCGGCCTACACGCTCGTCGCCAACGAGAGCTACTGGGACGAGGGCAAGCCCGCCGTCAAGGAGGTCCGGTACCTCGGCATCGACGCGAACGCGTCGGCGGAGGACCTGCTCAAGGCCGGGGACCTCGACTGGGCCGGCATGTTCGTGCCCGACCCCGAGGGGATCGCGTCCTCCGGCGGCCCGAGCGGCTACATCAACACGCCGCAGGACCCGACGGTGCTCTACACGTGCGCCAACGCGGACCTCGGCTGCACCGGCCCGCAGACGGACGTCGCCGTGCGCCAGGCGCTCGACGTCGCGATCGACCGCGGGACCATCAACGACAAGGCGTTCGTCGGGCTCGCCGCGACGGTCTCGCCGACGTTCGCGCTCCTCGGCCGTGACGACCAGTGGATCTCGCCGGACGTCGAGAAGGAGTCGCCGCAGTCGGCCGACGCTGCCGCAGCGGGGGAGATCCTCGAGGCCGCCGGGTACACGAAGGGCGCCGACGGCATCTACGAGAAGGGCGGCCAGAAGGTCGAGCTGACCCTCACCTCCGTCGACGGCTGGACCGACTACAACGACGCCGCGAAGCTCATCGAGGAGCAGGCCAAGGCCGCAGGCATCGCCGTCACCGCGAGCACGGTGAGCTGGCAGGAGTTCTCCGACTCGCGCCAGTCCGGCAACTACCAGCTCATCATGGGCGGCATGATCGGCACCTCGGTGGCCGACCCGTTCCAGATCTACCGCGACTGGCTCTCGGGCGACTACACGCAGGCGGTCGGCACGCAGCTCGAGCCGGGCGAGTGGAACTTCTCCCGCTACGCCAACCCCGTCGTCGACGAGGCCGTGCAGGCTGCGGCCGCGACGAACGACGAGGCGGCGAAGAAGGACGCGTACGCGACGATCCAGACCGAGATCACCCGCGACCTGCCGTACATCCCGCTGGTCATCAACGCGACGCAGACCTTCTTCAACGACACGGACTACACGGGCTGGCCGACGGAGGACGACCTCTACGCCTTCCCGCCGTCGTGGGGCTCGGTCTCCGCGGGCTACGTGCTCGGCAACCTGAAGCCCGCCGAGTGACGCTCCGCTGAGCCGCACCGAGGAGGAGCCGTGATGAGCGAGGGAAGCACCCGATGAAGTACTACGCCCGGCGGATCGCGTTCTACGCGTTCACCCTGTGGGCTGCCATCTCCCTGAACTTCCTGATCCCCCGGCTCATGCCGGGCGACCCCGCCGACATCATGCTGGCCAAGATGGCCCGCAACGGCGAGGTCGCACCCGGGGTCGAGAAGACCATCCGGCTCCTCCTCGGAGCAGACACCGACCAGTCGATGTGGGACCAGTACGTGGCGTACTGGGGCAACATCCTCCGCGGGGACCTCGGCGTCTCGGTGACGAAGTTCCCGACGCCGGTCACCGAGCTCATCGGGGCCGCGCTGCCGTGGTCGATCGGCCTCCTGGGCATCGCGACGATCATCTCGTTCGTCCTCGGCATCGCGGCCGGCGCGTGGATCGGCTGGCGGCGCGGCACCTGGGTGGACAACCTCATCCCCGCCTCGACGCTGCTGCAGTCGCTCCCGTACTTCTGGGTCGCGCTGCTGCTGGCCTACCTGTTCGCCGTCGAGAACCCCGTCTTCCCCCGGATCGGCGGGTACGACGTCTTCACGTTCGACGGGCCCGAGCTGAGCTGGGCGTTCGTCGGCTCGGTGATCTACCACGGCTTCCTGCCCGCGCTCACGGTCGTGCTCTCGTCGTTCGGCGCCTGGCTGCTCGGGATGCGCAACATGATGGTCTCCACGCTGTCGGAGGACTACATCACGACCGCGGAGGCCAAGGGCCTGCGCCGGTCGCGGATCCTGCTCACCTACGCGACGCGCAACGCGGCCCTCCCGTCGATCGCGGGGTTCGGCATCTCGCTCGCGTTCGTCGTCACCGGGGCGATCGTCATGGAGCAGGTGTTCACCTACCCCGGTCTCGGCAAGCTCATGATCACCGCCGTCCAGGGCAACGACTTCGCCCTCATGCAGGGCCTGTTCCTCGTCATCACGCTCACCGTGCTGGTGGCGACGTTCTTCATGGACCTGGTCTACGGATTCATCGACCCGAGGACGCGGCACAATGGCTGACGACATCCGCGAGCAGGAGCTCACCAAGAACGCGGGCTCGGTGGTCCCGCTCGACGACACCGCCGTCGACGGACTGCCCGCCGAGGACGGCCCGCAGCCGGTCGAGAGCGCGATCGTGGAGGCGAGCGCGGTCGGGACGGCCGCACCCTTGGGCACGACGGCACGGCGGGGCTTCCGCCAGCTCCTCCCCTCGTTCTCCGTGAAGCTCGCCGTCGGCGTCGTCCTCACCCTCGGCATCACGCTGTTCGCCTTCGTCGCCCCGTTCTTCGTGCAGGACCCGCGGTTCTCGGGCAACGACGCGATGCTCCCGCCGAGCACGGAGCACCTGCTGGGCACGACGAAGCTCGGCTACGACGTCTTCGCGCAGCTCGCGTACGGCGCCAAGGGCTCGCTCATGGTCGGCCTCGTCGCCGCGACGATCGCGATCACCCTGTCGCTCGTGTTCGGGATCGTGGCCGGCTACCTCGGCGGCTGGACGGACGAGTTCCTCTCGCTGGGGACCAACGTCATGCTCGTCATCCCGGGCCTGCCGCTCATGATGGTCATCGCGATCTACGCGCAGAGCCGCAGCCTGCTGCTGGTCGCCCTCATCCTCGGCATCACCGGCTGGGCGGGGTCGGCGGTGATCCTGCGGTCCCAGGCCAGGTCCCTGCGCAACCGCGACTACGTCGCCGCGTCCCGCGTGGCCGGCGAGAAGACCTTCCGGATCGTCCTCGTCGAGATCATGCCGAACCTGCTCCCGCTGCTCGCGGCGCAGTTCCTCGGTGCGGTGATCCTCGCGATCCTCGGTGAGGCCGGCCTGTCCTTCATCGGGCTCGGGCCGAACGGCTCCATCACGTGGGGCACCATGATCATGGACGCCTACGGCGGCGGTGCGCTGAGCGCGGGCGCCTGGTGGTGGTTCGTCCCGCCGGGCCTCATGATCGCGATCTTCGGCGCCGGTCTGTCGCTCATGAACTTCGCGATCGACGAGATCATCAACCCCAAGCTGCGCAACGCGCCCGCGGCCGTGAAGAACGTGCGCAGGGCGAGCCGGGCCGGCCTCGGGATCGCGGGTCTCGACGACGCACCCGCGCCCGGTGGGTCCGCGTCGCGGGGCGGCCGGCACCGCACGGACGCCACCACGGCCCCCGACGAGCAGAAGGAGACGGTGGGAGCATGACCGCCACGACCGACGCCGGGCCGCTCACGACGCCCGAGCACGACGCCTATGTCGCGGGCCTCGAGCCGGTGCTCACTGCGCGCGGTGTGTCCATCGACTACGAGGTGACGCCGGTCGTGCACGCCGTGAAGGACGTGTCCCTCACGCTGCACCGCGGCGAGATCCTCGGCCTCGCGGGCGAGTCGGGCTGCGGCAAGACGACGCTCGCGTACGGGCTCAACCGGCTGCTCAAGCCGCCGGCGCTCATGACGTCGGGCGAGGTGACGTTCCACGACAGGGACGGCACCGACATCGACGTCGTGGCGCTCGGCGGGGACGGGCTGCGCTCGTTCCGGTGGGACAAGGTCTCGATGGTGTTCCAGGGGGCGATGAACTCGCTCAACCCGGTCATCAGCGTCCGCGCCCAGCTCGGTGACGTGCTCAAGACCCACCGTCCGGGGATGTCGAAGGCGGAACGGGCGACGCGGTCCGCGGAGCTGCTCGAGCTCGTGGGGGTCGACCCCGTGCGCCTCGACAGCTATGCGCACGAGCTCTCGGGCGGCATGCGTCAGCGCGTGATGATCGCGATGGCGCTCGCGCTCAACCCGCAGGTCATGATCATGGACGAGCCGACGACGGCGCTCGACGTGGTCGTCCAGCGCGGCATCCTGCGCGAGATCATGCGGCTGCGCGAGCAGTTCGACTTCGCCGTCGTCTTCATCACGCACGACCTCCCGATGCTCCTGGAGATCAGCGACCGCATCGCGGTCATGCTGCGGGGCGAGATCGTCGAGCTGAACACGGCCGAGAGCATCTACGAGGACGCCCGGCACCCGTACACGCGCCGGCTGCTCGGCTCGTTCCCGAGCCTGACGGGAGCCCGTGGTTCCTTCGTCCGCACGGGCGAGGGCACGGGCGAGGGCACCGGCGAGAGCCAGGGAGGAACCCCCGCATGAGCACGCTCAACGTCCGCAACCTGGTCAAGGACTTCACGATCCGCAAGGGCCTGAGGCGCACGACGCTCCGTGCCGTGAACGACGTGTCGTTCACGCTCGAGCCGGGGAAGACGATCGCCGTCGTCGGGGAGTCCGGATCGGGCAAGTCGACCGTGGCCCGCATGATCGCGAAGCTCGAGACGCCGACGTCGGGCCGCATCATGCTCGACGGCGAGCTCTCCGCGACGCGCGGACGACGTCTCGACGCCTACCGGCACGACGTGCAGATGGTCTTCCAGGACCCCTTCGCGTCGCTCAACCCGTTCCACACCGTGCAGCACCACCTCGAGCGCCCGCTGCGCATCCACAAGGTCGCGCGGACCAAGGCCGAGCTCGAGACGCACGTGCACGGTCTGCTCGAGCGCGTGAACCTCACGCCCCCGGACGTCTACGCGGCCAAGCAGCCGCACGAGATGTCGGGTGGGCAGCGGCAGCGCGTCGCGATCGCGCGGGCGCTCGCGCCGGGCGCGCGGTTCCTCGTGGCGGACGAGCCCGTGTCGATGCTCGACGTCTCGATCCGCCTCGGCGTGCTCAACCTCCTTGCGCGCCTGCAGCGCGAGGAGAACCTCGGCGTCCTCTACATCACGCACGACCTCGCGACGGCCCGGCACTTCAGCGACGAGATCCTCGTGATGTTCCGCGGCAACGTCGTGGAGCGCGGGCCGTCGGACCGGGTCATCCTCGACCCGCAGCACGAGTACACCAAGCTGCTCCTGAGCGCCGCACCCGACCCGCAGAACCACGGCCGCCTGCGCGACGAGGTCCGCGCGGAGCTCGCGGCCGCGGGCAGCGGCGACGCCGACCGCGACCGGTTCGGGACGCGGGGCCTCTGAGCGGCAGGTGAGACGGGCGCGGGCCAGGTCCGTCGGACGCCCTGGCCCGCGTCCTCCCGGCGACGCCGAGGGAGCGGATGGGTAGTGTCGGCCCCGTGCACGCCCGACACCTGCGCCTCGCGCCGCCGCCCGCCGCTCCCGCCCCGACCCCGGCGGTGACGGCCGCCTCCGCCGTCGTCGAGGCGCTCGCCGCGCTGCGCCGCGAGATGGAGATCCCCGAGGCGTTCGACGCGGACGTGCTCGCCGAGGCGGAGTCCGTCGCGGGCCGCGGTCCGCTCGGCGGCAGTGCGGACGCGGGGCGCCTCGACCTGCGCCACCTGCCGTTCCTCACGATCGACCCGCCGGGGTCGATGGACCTCGACCAGGCGCTGTACCTCGAGCGCGCCGGCGAGGCGGTCGACGGCCGTTCGGTCGACGGCGCCGCGTTCGTCGTGCACTACGCCATCGCCGACGTCGCGTCGTTCGTCGAGCCCGGCGGCCCGATCGACACCGAGGTGCACGAGCGCGGCTCGACGCTCTACGCGCCCGACGCCCGCACGCCGCTCCACCCGGCGGTCCTCTCCGAGGGGGCGGCGAGCCTGCTCCCGGACCAGGACCGCCCGGCCGCGGCCTGGCGCATCGTGCTCGACGCGCGCGGCGAGATCGTCGACGCGACGGTGCGCCGCGCCGTCGTGCGCTCGACGCAGCGCCTCACGTACGACGAGGCGCAGTCCCGGATCGACGCCGGGGGTGCCGGTGCCGAGAACGCGTCGCTGCTCCTCCTGCGCGAGATCGGCGAGCTGCGGCGCGCCCGCGAGCGCGAGCGCGGGGGAGTGTCGCTCGAGGTCCCCGAGCAGGAGATCGTCACGCACGACGACGGCACGTTCGGACTCGAGTTCCGCTCCACCCTCCCGGCGGAGGGCTGGAACGCGCAGATCTCCCTGCTCACGGGGATCGCGGCGGCGCGGATCATGCGCGCCGGGGGCGTCGGCGTCTTCCGCGCGCTGCCCGAGGCCGACCCGCGCGACCTCGCGCGCCTGCGCCGGACGGCCCGGGCGCTCGGCATCGACTGGCCGAGCGAGACGGCGTACGCCGAGCTCGTCCCGACGCTCGACTCGCGGGTCCCGCGCCACGCGGCGTTCCTCAACGAGGCGACGTCGCTGTTCCGGGGCGCGTCCTACGAGGCGTTCGGCGGCACGGACCAGGAGCCGGGCGTGCCCGACGACGCCGCGCACGCCGCGATCGCCGCCGAGTACGCGCACGTCACGGCGCCGCTGCGCCGGCTCGTCGACCGCTATGGCACCGAGGTGTGCCTCGCGCTGTGCGCCGGTGACGAGGTGCCGCGCTGGGTGCTCGACGCGCTGCCCGGCCTGCCGCGCACGATGGCCCGCACCGGCCAGCGGGCGGGGTCGTACGAGCGGGCGATCGTCGACGTCGTCGAGGCCGCGCTGCTCAGCGGGCGCGAGGGTGAGGAGTTCGACGGGGTGGTGGTCGACGTCGAGGACGACCGCGAGCGCTCGCGCCGCCTCGAGCGCGAGGGCGGCGACACGGCCGGCGCGTCCCGGCGGGGCCAGGTCGTGCTCGCGGACCCGGCCGTCCGCGCGCCGCTCGAGGGCCCCGACCTCCCGCTCGGCGACCCCGTCCGGGCGACCCTGCGAGAGGCCTCGGTGCCCGGCCGTCGCGTCCGCTTCACGGTCGGCTGACGCGTCGGCGCCCGTTCGGCCGCCGTCATCGGTCACGTCCTACCCTGGTGCCGTGCCTGCCCGACGACGCACCGACCCGACCGCCGGCCGCCTCGCCCTGGCGGCGTGGCGGGACGACCCGACCGACCGGAAGGCCGTGACGACCGCGGTGCGGTTTACGCTCGAGGAGCTCGCCGACGTCGCGCCCGGGCACGCGGTCGAGGTGCGGGTCCCGCCCGCCGGCGCCGTCCAGGCGGTCGAGGGGCCGCGCCACACGCGCGGCACCCCGCCGAACGTCGTGGAGACCGACCCGCAGACGTGGCTCGGCCTCGTGACGGGCGAGCAGACGTGGGCCGACGCCGTCGCGGACGGGCGGGTCCGAGCCTCCGGCGAGCGGTCCGACATCTCGTGGCTGCTCCCGCTCCAGGCAGCCCGCGCGCGCTGAGCCGCACCCTCCGGCGCCCGTTCCCTGCCCACAGCCGATGTGCCGGGCGGGCGTGTTACCGGTGCGTAACGTTCTGGGCCGGTGGTCTGGCGTGCCCGAGCACCGGGGGCTAGCGTCCGAGGATGACCGGCCGCCGTCCGTGCGGGCGCTCGCAGCACGACGACGTGCGGCGGCGTTCTCGCGGCGGTGACGTGGCAGCAACCGTGCGTTCATCCGGGTGCGGTGCGATGACCTGCGGAGGCAGGGCGTCGACCCCGTCCGAGGCTGTACCGGATCGATGGACTGCTCGACTGCTTGCCCGGCCGTCCGCACGAGATGAAGGAGTCAGCGTGACCGATCACCAGCACCTGCGGCGACGGAGGGTGGTGGCGAGCACGTTGACCGTGGCGCTCGCCGCGCCGTTGTCCGTCGCGGCGGCCACCGCCGCGAGCGCGGCGCCCGACGGGTCGGGTCTCGTCATCAACGAGGCCTACCTGAGCGGCGGCAGCGCGAACGCCCCGTTCACCCACAAGTTCGTCGAGCTGTACAACCCCACGCAGGCGGCGATCGACCTCTCGGGCATGTCGCTCCAGTACCGGTCCGCGACGGGCACGGCCGGCTTCACGGGCGTCACGCCGCTGTCCGGCACGGTCGCCCCCGGCGGGTACTTCCTCGTGCAGGGCGGCTCCAACGGGTCCAACGGCGCGGCGCTGCCGACGCCGGACGCGACCGGCAGCCTCAACCCGTCGGGCACGACGGGGACCGTCGCGCTCGTCCGCTCCACCTCGGCGGTCACGCTGCCCGCAGGGAACGCCGCGGGCGCCGTTGACGTCGTGGACCTCGTCGGGTACGGCACGTCGAACACGTTCGAGACCGCCCTGAGCCCTGCGCCGTCGGCCAACAACGTGCCGGCGTCGCTCCACCGGACCGGGTTCGCGGACACGGACGACAACAGCTTGGACTTCACGCTCTCGAGCACCGTCACCCCGCAGAACAGCGGCGACGGCGGCCCGGACCCGGATCCGGGCGAGCTCGTGCCGATCGCGGAGATCCAGGGCACGGGTGCCGCGAGCCCGTTCGTCGGGAAGACGGTGACGACGCGCGGCGTCGTCACCGCGACGTACCCCACCGGCGGCTACGACGGCTTCTACCTGCAGACCGAGGGCACCGGGGGCGACCTCGACGCCTCGCACACGGCGTCGGACGCGATCTTCGTCTACTCGGAGGCCGGTGCGGCCGCGGTGCAGGTGGGCGACCACGTCGAGGTCACGGGCGCGGTGTCGGAGTACTTCACGCTGACCCAGATCACCCCCGCCGCAGGCGGCTGGACGGTCCTCGACGAGGCGGCCGAGGAGGTCAAGCCCGCGAACGTCGCGTTCCCCGCGACCGACGCCGCGCGCGAGGTGCTCGAGGGCATGCTCGTGCAGCCCGCGGGCGACCACGTCGTCGCGGACAACTACGACACGAACTACTACGGGTCGTTCCTCCTCGCAGCGGGGACGGAGCCGTTCCTCCAGCCGACGTCGGCCGGTCGCCCCGGGTCCGCCGAGGCCCAGGCCGCGGTCGCGGACCGGGCGGCGCGCGGCGTCGTGCTCGACGACGGCGCGACGACGAACTTCAACAACGCGGCCAACAAGGGCATCCGGCTCCCGTACCTCACGGGCGGCGCGCCGGCGCGCGTCGGCGCGGGCGTGACGTTCACGGCGCCCGTGATCCTCGACTACCGCTTCGAGGCCTGGACCTTCCAGCCCCGGACGCACCTGCGTGCGGGCGACGGCGGCAACGCCGCCGAGGTCCAGCCGGCCACGTTCGCGAACACGCGCGAGGACGCCCCGGCCGAGGTCGGGGGCGACCTGAGCATCGCGACGTTCAACGTGCTCAACTACTTCACGACGACCGGCGACCAGCTCACGGGCTGCCAGTTCTACACGGACCGCGAGGGCAACCCGATCACGGTCCGCACGGGCTGCGACGCGCGCGGCGCCGCGAATGCCGAGAACCTCGAGCGCCAGGAGACGAAGATCGTCGCCGCGATCGACGCGCTCGACGCGGACGTCGTCGCGCTCATGGAGATCGAGAACTCCGCTCCGTTCGGCAAGGACCGCGACCAGGCGCTCTCCGACCTCGTGGGCGCGCTCAACGAGGCCGCGGGCGCCGAGGAGTGGGCGTTCGTGCCCTCTCCCGCCGCGCTGCCGACCGCCGAGGACGTCATCCGGCTCGCGTACATCTACCAGGTGGACGCGGCTGAGCCCGTCGGCGAGTCGCGGATCCTGCTCGACGACCCGGCGTTCGTCAACGCGCGCGAGCCGCTCGCGCAGGTGTTCCAGCCGACCGGTGGGATCTCGACCGGCGAAGGGTCGGCCGACGACGACGTGCTCGTCGTCGCGAACCACCTCAAGTCGAAGGGCGGCAACGACACCGCGCCCGACGACCAGAAGGACACAGGGGACGGTCAGGGCGCCTACAACCCGGCGCGCGTCGCGCAGGCCACGGCGCTCGTCGGTTTCGCGCAGGACGTCGCGGCGGACGCCGGGACCGACAAGGTCCTGCTCGCGGGCGACTTCAACGCCTACGACCAGGAGGACCCGCTCCAGGTGCTCAAGGACGCCGGGTACACGAGCCTCGGCGCGACGACGGGCGAGCAGACCTACCTCTTCGACGGGTACGTCGGGTCGCTCGACCACGTGTTCGCCTCGCCCGCCGCAGCCGCGACGGTCACGGGTGCTGACGTGTGGAACATCAACTCGGTCGAGCCGATCGCCAACGAGTACAGCCGGTACAACGACAACGCGTCGATCCTCTACGACACGACGCCGTTCCGGTCCTCCGACCACGACCCTGTGCTCGTGGGCCTCGACCTCGCGGCCGGCGCCGGGACGACCGAGATCGACCTGCTCGCGATCAACGACTTCCACGGTCGCATCGAGCCGTACGTGACGAACCGGGACACGGGCGTCGTCACGAACAACACGCTGTCGTTCGCGGGGACTGTCGAGCAGCTGCGCGCCGAGAACCCGGAGGGCACCGCGTTCCTCTCGGTCGGCGACAACATCGGCGCCTCGCTGTTCGCGTCCGCGCTCCAGCAGGACCAGCCGACGATCGACGTGCTCAACGCGCTCGAGCTCGCGACGTCCGCCGTCGGGAACCACGAGTTCGACCAGGGCTACGCGGACCTCGCCGGCCGCGTGACCGACGAGGCGGACTGGAGCTACCTCGGCGCGAACGTCTACGACAAGGGCACGACGAACCCGGCGCTGCCGGAGTACGACGTCATCGAGGTCGACGGCGTGCGGATCGGCGTCATCGGCGCCGTGACGGAGGAGACCCCGACGCTCGTCACGCCGTCGGGCATCGCGATGCTCGACTTCGGCGACCCCGTCGAGGCCGTGAACCGCGTCGCCGCCCAGCTCCAGGACGGAGACGAGGGCAACGGCGAGGCCGAGGTGCTCGTCGCGCTCTACCACGAGGGCGCGAGCGCCGGGACACCGGACGGCTCGACGCTCGAGGAGGAGGTCGCCGCGGGCGGCACCTTCGCCGAGATCGTCAACGGCACGGACGCGTCGGTCGACGCCATCTTCACCGGGCACACGCACAAGCAGTACGCGTGGGACGCGCCGGTCCCGGGTGTGGAGGGCGCGACCCGCCCGATCATCCAGACCGGCAGCTACGGCGAGAACATCGGTCACGTCACGCTCCAGGTCGACGACGCCACGAACGACGTCGTGGACTACGACGTCGTCAACGTGCCGCGCACCACGACACCGTGGGAGGAGCTCGTGGCGACGTACCCGCGCGTCCAGGCGGTCAAGGACGTCCTGGACCCGGCGCTCGCGGAGGCCGACGTCATCGGCTCCCAGCCGGTGGGCGAGGTGGCCGCCGACATCACGACCGCCTACACGGGCGGCTCGTACGTGGACGGCGTCTACGTGGGCCCCGGCCCGACGCCGACGACCGGTCGCGACGACCGTGCGTCGGAGTCCGCGCTGGGCAACCTCGTCGCCGACTCGCTGCTCGAGACGCTCGCGGACCCCGCTCGCGGGGGCGCGGACATCGGCGTCGTCAACCCGGGCGGTCTGCGCGGGGAGCTCCTCTACGGCGACGACGGCGTGATCACCTTCGCGGAGGCGAACGCCGTCCTGCCGTTCGTCAACAACCTGTGGACCGTGACCCTCACGGGCGAGCAGGTCGTGGAGCTGCTCGAGCAGCAGTGGCAGACGGACGACGACGGCAACCGGCCGCAGCGTCCCTACCTGGCACTCGGGCTCTCGGACAACGTGAGCTGGACGGCGCGCACCGCCGACCCGCTCGCCGCGCCGGGCGACAACGTGCTCTCCGTGACGATCGACGGCGAGCCGGTCGACCCCGCGGGCGAGTACCGCGTCGCGACGTTCTCGTTCCTCGCGACCGGTGGCGACAACTTCCGCGTCTTCACGGAGGGCACGGACGCGCGCGACTCGGGCCTCGTGGACCGTGACGCGTGGATCGCGTACCTGCGCGACAGCTCGGTGGAGGCGCCGATCGCGCCGTCGTTCGACCGGTCGCGCGTCGTCCTCGGTGCGCTGCCCGAGCCGGTCGCCGCGGGCGAGGACGTGAGCGTCGAGCTCTCGCACCTCGACCTCACGTCGCTGGGCTCTCCGCAGAACACCGAGGTATCGGGCTACCTGGTCCCGGCCGACGGCACGTTCGACCCGGCGATCCCGGGCGACGTCGTCGGGACGGCCACGGTGACCGACGGGGCCGCGACGCTCACGGCCACGGTTCCCGCCGACGCCGCGGAGGGCGCGTACGACCTGTGGGTCGTCGCGTCGCCGAGCGGCACGACCGCCCGGATCCCGGTCACGGTCGAGACCGCGGCACCGACCGTCGTGCTCGAGAACCTCGAGGCCTCGGCGCGGTGCCTCGGCAAGTTCGTCCACGTCGCGGTCCGCGCGACCAACGGCGAGGACGTCCCGGTCGAGGTCGTGGTCGAGACCCCGTACGGGTCGAAGCGGTTCCCGAACCTCCAGGCGGGCAAGAACGCTTACCAGTCGTTCAACACCCGGGCCACGTCGGTCGAGGGCGGGACGGTGACCGTCACCGCCACGCTCGACGGCGTGACGCAGGAGTACGAGGTCCCGTTCGAGGGCCAGACGTGCGGCTGACGCGCTAGCGCTGGCGCGCCGCGACCCGGGTCCCGTCCGACGGGCCCGGGTCGCGGCGCCTCGACCCACCCGCACGGCGTGCGCGCGCCTACGCGTCGTCGCACCGCGCCTACGCGCGCGCCCGACGCGGAGGAACGTCCCTCCGCGTCGGGCACAGCGGTCCGCGCGAGCAGAGCGACGGGTGGTGTGGGCTCTCAGGATCCGCGGGTATGGTCGTGCGCGTGAGCTCCGAGCAGTCGCCCGTGCCCGACGGCGCAGCCGCCGACACGTCCCCCGCGCCTGACGCCGTGGCGCCCGAGCAGACCCCAGCGGGCGCCCGCCCGGCGGACGAGGTCGAGATCGAGATCGAGACCGTCGTCGATCCCGTGACGGTCCGCCGCGCGCCGCGCTACGGCGCGTTCTTCACCGTGGGCGTCATCCTCGGCACGGTGCTGGGCCTCGGCATCGGCGGCGCCTGGCTGCAGTCGCCGGTCTCCGAGCCGGTGTTCAAGCCCGGTGTCTACTTCACGGTCATCGTCGTCACGTGCGCTGCGGTCGGCGCCGCCGTCGCTGGCCTGTGGGCCGTGATCGCCGACCGCCGGAGCCTACGCCGCCGCTGAATCACCTGGCACCTTCGTGGCAGGGAGAAATGGGCGCGCCCGTCAGCAGAAGCGCTGCTAACTTGCTCGGGTATGGGGGCAAGGCGAACACTTGAGCGAGGTCAGCCGCGCGTCGGAGGTCGTTGCCGAGACGTCGGCGAGCTGCCTGGTCATAGGCCGGTGACGCGCTCGTGGGCCTGGCGACTCATCCTCGCGGCACTCTTGCTCATGCTTGCTGCTCGGTCAGGGCGCCCCCGGAAGAATCCCGTGACCCCACGCGACGGCGGCTCGGGCGATCGTGCGACAGACATGCCACTCGTCCGCGTCCGACGTGCGGACGGCGAGGTAGCGGAGCTCTGCGGATCGTGCCTCGCCGCGGGGCCGCTTCGCGAGGGACGTAGAGACGCCGGGTTGTCGTTCGGCTGGGCCTTCTCACTGTCGATCGTCGGAGCATTCCTGCTCCTCATGATCGCGAATCTCACGTCCAGCACGCCGGGAGATCACGAGAAAGTCATCGACCAGACGTTCGCCGGTTGGGGAGCGTCCGGACCGCAGGCCGCGGAGGGTGACGTGCTCACGGCTCCATTCACGGTCCTCGCGGCGGTCGCCACCGTCGCCATCGCCGTGACCGTGTCCCTGAATCTCGTCGCCACGAGGGTGGGTCGGCTCGAGGAAGAGCAACGCGACAGTACGGGGGCCCTCGACGTCGAGGTCGTCCGCAAGTTGATATCCACGGACCTCCTACTACGCATCGAGCTCCTGGTGGCGGCCTCGTTCGCTGGTCTGGTCGGAGCGGTCGTCGCGTGGGAGTGGGTGAGTCCAGATACTTCACGCGTGCTCGTACTGGTCTTCTCCATGGCGCTCTACGTGTGGCTCCTTGCCGAGACCGCCTGGTGCTGGCGTGTCCGCGGAGCGGTCTCCGAAGGCATCGATCACGCGGTCGCCGCAGCACAGCAGGGTGCCTCCAGGGAATCGCTGGGCGATGCCGAGGGGATCGGGTCGAATCTCGTGTGGTGGATCGTCCTGCTGATGACCCCACCGCTCGTCCTCGCAGTGTTCGGCTTCACGACGCCAACCGAGCCCAAGCGCGAAGTCCCCTGGGAGGACTTTCTTCGCACGTCCTTCGCGAGCGGTGCCCTCGGAGTGTGCATCGCAGTCATGACCCGCGTCGCTCGATCTGTACCGCCCGCGATGGCCAAGGGCACACGGATCGTTGAGATCGGCGCCGCAGGGCTGCTGGGACTCGCGTGGGCGGCGATGGTCCTCGTGCTCATCGCTCCGTTCGGAGCAGAGCGCTCTGTCTCGGGGCGGCTCGAGGTGGTGCTCATTCTTCTGCTCGCCGTCACCGGCCCGGCACTCTTCATCGTGCGTGCGCTCGGATTCCAAGGGGTCGGGTGGCTCCGTGGTCTCGTGCGGGCGGATGTGGGTGTTGACCTGGCCGCGACGGTCAGGAGTCGTGAGAAGAGGATCCGTGGTGCCTCGCTACAGCGGCTCGTCGTCGCAGGCCTTCTGCTCGCCATCTCCCTCCTGCTCGGTCCACTGGCGGTCCTCGTCGTGGGACCGCCCGAGGGAGCCCAGGCGGGGCCGTGGTGGAGCCGCCCGCTCGGAGCGCTCATCGTCGGCTGCTTGGCTGTCTCGCTCGCACTCGTGATCAGCGCGGGTGCGTTGCTGTCGGAACGGGGGTTCGTTCGCACCTTCATGTTTGCGCTGGCGACATTCCTCAGCATCGGGGCAGGGCTGTACCCCGGCTTCCTGCTGTGGCATGACGGTGCAGCATGCGCGATCGTCATCGGGCTCGTGGTCGCAGTGGCTGGCGCTGCACTCGCCTGGGGTACCGCGGGATTCTGGCCCCGCGTCGGCTTCGGAGGTTTGGTCATCGACAGATACGACAGCCGAGTTCGCGCGGCCCAGCGTCGGGCGGGCCGTGACCAGGACGCGGCCCCGCGTCCGGCGAGGTGCGAGAGCGGCAACCCGGGTTGTGCCAATCACGACCAGGAGATGCTCAAGAACCAGGACGTCGCCGATCGGACGCGATGGGCAGATCTGCCTAGGGGTGGAAGAGGACCACGGTGGTGTCGGCGGTAGCGGTTCTCCTCGTCTTCGCGGCACTCGTCGGTGCCGCGCTGTGGCCAGTGCTGTGGCGTCGCGCGCCCGAGCGAGGTTTCCGGGCCGCGCTCGCGGCCGTCACCGTCGTGCTGATGCTGGCACTGATGCTCGTGCCGATGACGCCTCGCTCCGTCACGGTCGACGGGTCCCGGTACACGTGCATCGAGGAGCCGCTGGGCGGGCTGGACCGGGCGTCGTCGGACGCCACCGACGCGTGCGTCGACGCGAACTGGACGACCATCGTCCTCGTGCTCCTCGGGTGCGCGGTGCTCCTCGCGACCGGGCACCTCGTTCTTCGCCGACGAGCCCGCGCTGCCCGGGTGGCGGGGCCGCTCGGTGGCGACACGAGGCGGACGGGATAGCAACGAGCCCATTCTGGGAGCGATGTGCACCTCGGCTGAGGCGGTCGCGCGGAGGGCGTCAGTACTGCGGCATCTTGCCGAGCACCTTCGCGGCCACGTCGACGATGGCGTTGCACAGCGGGAGGTCGGCACGGACGTCGTCGCTCGTGGCTGGGAGCTCGTCGAGGTAGTCGCCTGCGTTGCGGGCGCGTCGAATGCGCGAATATGGGGCGAGGACCTGGCCCAGCGGTGGGTCGAGCTGGGCCCGGACTGCCTCGTGCACGCCTGTGTGTCCGGCCTTGCGGGTCGGACGGAGTCCTTGAGCGAGGAGCACGGCGGTCAGAGCCTTCCGGTTCGCGGCGTGCAGGGCGTCGTAGGCCAGCTCGACGTCGCTGTCAGCCAGGACCTCGGCCGAACGCAGGTGGGTGCGCGACCTCTCGATCAGCGCGACGGCAGACTCGAGGTTCACCGGTACGCGCTCGAGCTGCCCGGCATCGATGAGTTCGTCCACGGTCGCCCGGCCCTGCTCCCACGTGTTCATGAGGTACTCGCCGCCGGTTCACGGAGGGAGAGCTCGACCAGCGGATCGGAACGCACGCGGTCGATGAACGGCTCGCCGCGGTCGTGCCACCGCTCCGGGCTGACGTAGGTGACGTTCACCTCGCGGCCGAGCACGCTCTCCAGACCCTCGAGGGCCGTGTCGACCTCCCGACGCGAGGGTCGCCCGACGATCAGCACGTCGACGTCACCCGGTGGCCGACCAGGTACGCCGTGGTAGCGAGCCGCCCAGGAACCATGGACGAATGCGGTCTCGATACCGTCGACGCCGCGCAGTGCCTGTTCCACGACTCGGGGCGGCCCATAGGTGACCACCAACAGCTGACGGAGCGGTGCCGTCGCGGGGTTGTCGAGAGCGGGGCTCAACGTGACGGCTCGCCCGACACGATTCCCGTCCAAGAGTCCGGCCTCGAGCAGGCGCCGCACCTCACGCGAGACCGTGGCCTCGGGTTCATCGAGGATGCGAGCCAGGTCGGCGGCCGTGACGTGCTCCTGGGACGTGAGGACGTGCAGAAGTACCCGCGCCTGGAGGGCGGAGCGGAAGATCGGCAGTAGCGGAGGGGCGCCGGTTCTCACAT
The DNA here is from genome assembly GCF_059159975.1 of Cellulosimicrobium sp. BMG9.22. Classification (NCBI taxonomy): domain Bacteria; kingdom Bacillati; phylum Actinomycetota; class Actinomycetes; order Micrococcales; family Promicromonosporaceae; genus Cellulosimicrobium; species Cellulosimicrobium sp. BMG9.22. The sequence continues at coordinate 207,963 of NZ_JBZGBY010000004.1, forward strand.
GACGCACCATATCAGTCGTTAAACGAGTGGGTCATGCGGTGGCCCTCGCCCGTGCAGCCGCCCGCAGGATCACTCCCGCGCTTTGTGCCGCCCGCCAGCGACGAGCTCCCCGCTCAGGAGCGTGAGCCCCGGGAGCGAGGAAGCCAAGCACCGTGCCCGGACCTCGAACCCGACGCGCGTCGTGCGCGTCACGACGCCGGTCACGGCGGGCGCCGCGTCGTCCGCGCCCGCCGGCGCCCCGGCCGGGCGGGCGGACGCGCCCGGGCGCGCGACGCCGTCGGGCAGCAACCCGACGTGGATGTCGTGGGGCCGCACGAGGACGCCGCCGAGACGGGTGACCGGGCCGAGGAAGCCCATGGCGAAGTCGTTGGCGGGGCGGTCGTCGAGGTCGTCGGGCGTGCCGACCTGCTCGATGCGACGTTCGTTGACGACGACGATCTCGTCCGCGACCTCGAGCGCCTCCTCCTGGTCGTGGGTGACGAACGCGGTCGTCACGGGGATCTCGTCGCGCAGGCGGCACAGCCAGTCGCGCCGCTCCTTGCGGACCTTGGCATCGAGCGCGCCGAACGGTTCGTCGAGCAGCAGGACGCTCGGGCGGATCGCGAGGGCGCGCGCGAGCGCCATGCGCTGACGCTGACCGCCCGGGAGCTGCGACGGCAGCCGGTGGGCGAAGCTCTCGCGGTGCACGAGCCGCAGGAGCTCGTCGACACGCTCGGCGAGGACGAGCGGAAGGCCGACGACGAGGGCGCGACGGACAGCCGCAGGTCGAGCAGCGCGTTGACCAGCGCCTTGCCGGGAAAGTCGTAGCGCACGAGCAGCATCGAGATCCCGACGCCGAAGACGGTGCTGACCCTCAGCCTGCCGGACGAGATTCCAGCCGCAGCCACCCATGGCCGGCGCTTCGGCTCGGGCGGGCGTGCTGTGGGACACTGGGGTACGTGGCCCCCCGCGGAGATGGACTTCTCAACCACGACCTCATGCCCGGCGAGAAAGGCCCCCAGGACGCGTGCGGCGTCTTCGGCGTCTGGGCGCCCGGCGAGGAGGTCGCCAAGCTCGCCTACTTCGGTCTCTACGCCCTGCAGCACCGGGGGCAGGAGTCGGCCGGCATCGCCACCAGCAACGGTGAGCAGATCCTCGTCTACAAGGACATGGGACTCGTCTCCCAGGTGTTCGACGAGACGGCCCTCAACGCACTGACCGGGCACATCGCCGTCGGGCACTGCCGGTACTCCACCACGGGCGGCGTGACGTGGGAGAACGCCCAGCCGACGCTCGGGGCGACCGCCTCCGGCACGGTGGCCCTCGGGCACAACGGCAACCTCACCAACTCCGCGGAGCTCGTGAACCTCGTCGCCGAGCGCTACGGCAGCCAGCGCCGCGGCGAGCTCGCACGGGGCAACACCACCGACACCGCGCTCGTCACGGCGCTCTTCGCCGGCGACGCCGACCACACGCTCGAGGCCACCGCGCTCGAGGTGCTCCCGCGACTGCGCGGTGCCTTCTCGCTCGTGTTCATGGACGAGCGCACGCTCTACGCGGCGCGCGACCCCCAGGGCGTGCGCCCGCTCGTGCTCGGCCGGCTCGAGCGCGGCTGGGTCGTCGCGAGCGAGACGCCGGCCCTCGACATCGTCGGCGCGTCGTTCGTGCGCGAGGTCGAGCCGGGGGAGCTCATCGCGATCGACGCCGACGGGCTGCGGTCCCAGCGCTTCGCACCCATCGAGCGCGCCGGCTGCGTGTTCGAGTACGTCTACCTCGCCCGCCCGGACACGTCGATCAACGGCCGCTCCGTGCACGCGGCGCGCGTCGAGATGGGCCGTCAGCTCGCGCGTGAGCATCCGGTCGAGGCCGACCTCGTCATGCCGGTCCCCGAGTCGGGCACGCCGGCCGCCGTCGGGTACGCCGCCGAGTCGGGCATCCCGTTCGGCCAGGGCCTCACGAAGAACGCCTACGTCGGACGCACGTTCATCCAGCCGTCGGACACGCTGCGCCAGCTCGGCATCCGCCTCAAGCTCAACCCGCTGCGCGACGTCATCCGCGGCAAGCGGCTCGTCGTCGTCGACGACTCGATCGTGCGCGGCAACACCCAGCGCGCGCTCATCCGCATGCTGCGCGAGGCGGGGGCGGCGGAGGTGCACGTGCGCATCAGCTCGCCGCCCGTGAAGTGGCCGTGCTTCTACGGCATCGACTTCGCGTCGCGTGCCGAGCTCATCGCGAACGGGCTCAGCCCGGACGAGATCGGCCAGTCCCTCGGTGCCGACTCGCTCGGCTACATCTCCGCCGAGGGCATGATCGCCGCGACCGAGCAGCCGTCGTCGCAGCTCTGCACGGCCTGCTTCACCGGGAAGTACCCCATCGAGCTGCCGCCGGACGACCAGCTCGGCAAGCACCTCCTCGAGCAGGCCGAGCTCCCGCTCGGCGCGCCAGAGGACGGCCTGCGCAGCCTGTCCGTGACCTCCGGTGGGGCCGGCGCGCTCCAGCACCCCTGACCACAGCACCCACCGCACCACCGGCGTGCGCCGTGACGCGCCCGCCTCGATCCGCACAGGAGCCGACACCGTGACTGCCGACTCGCCCCAGACGGGCTTCACCTACGCCGCCGCAGGCGTCGACACCGAGGCCGGTGACAAGGCCGTCGAGCTCATGAAGGACGCCGTGCGCCGCACCCACGGGCCGCAGGTCCTTGGCGGCGTGGGCGGGTTCGCGGGCCTGTACGACTTCTCGGAGGTCGCGACCTACCGCCGGCCGCTGCTCGCGACGTCCACGGACGGCGTCGGGACGAAGGTCGCGATCGCGCAGGCGCTCGACGTGCACGACACGATCGGGTTCGACCTGGTCGGCATGGTCGTGGACGACATCGTCGTGGTCGGGGCCAAGCCGCTGTTCATGACGGACTACATCGCGTGCGGCAAGGTCGTGCCCGAGCGCATCGCGGGCATCGTGCGCGGCATCGCGGCGGCGTGCGAGGTCGCGGGCACGGCGCTCGTCGGCGGCGAGACCGCGGAGCACCCGGGGCTCCTCGGCGCGGACGAGTACGACGTCGCGGGTGCGGCCACGGGCGTCGTCGAGGCCGACGCGCTGCTCGGTCCGGACCGCGTGCGCGAGGGCGACGTGCTCGTCGCGATGGCGTCGTCGGGCCTGCACTCCAACGGCTACTCGCTCGTGCGCGCGGTGCTCAAGCACGCCGGCTGGGGCCTCGAGCGGCACGTGGACGAGCTCGGGCGCACGGTCGGCGAGGAGCTCCTCGAGCCGACGCGCGTCTATGCGAGCGACTGCCTCGCCCTCGCCGCGGACGACGCGGCGCAGGTCCACGCGTTCACCCACGTCACCGGGGGAGGCCTCGCCGCGAACCTCGCGCGCGTGCTTCCCGCCGGGCTCGTCGGCGTCGTGGACCGGGGGAGCTGGGACGTGCCGCCGGTGTTCCGCCTCGTCCGCGAGCTCGGCGGTGTGCCGCGCGGCGACCTCGAGAACACGCTCAACCTCGGCGTCGGCATGGTCGCGGTCGTCGGGTCCGACGGCGTGGACGCGGCGCTCGCACGGTGCACTGCGCTGGGCGTGCCGGCCTGGGTGCTCGGCTCCGTCGAGGCCTTCGACCCGTCGGCGCACGCCGACGTCGCCGACGGCGATCTCGTGGCCGGCACGAAGGGCGTGCAGGCCGGCGCCGTGCGCCTGATCGGTGACTACCGCGCCTGACGCGTCAACGGACGACGCCGCCGCCTGCGCGGGCAGGCGGCGGCGTCGTCGTGAAGATCAGGCGTGACCCGCGCGTGACGGGACAGGGTGGGGGGACGACCGTCAGCGGTCGTCGGACCAGCCGTTGTAGCGCTGGTCGTAGCGCTCGAGGTCCTCCGAGGACTCGGCGCCGAAGCGAGAGTCCGTCGCGACATCCGTGTGGCTGTGACCGGTGAGCTCCTGCTCGAGCGCACTGTAGTTCGTCTCGGGGCTGTAGTACTTCAGCGCGCGAGCGACCTTGGTCTGCTTTGCCTTCTGACGGCCGCGGCCCATGGCTCCGACCCCCTCAACGTAGAAGCGGAGCGGCAACGTGCTGAAGACGTGCGGCCCCGGGGTGTAGTTTCGTCTGTTCAGGGTCCAACGCTACATGGTCAGGGGCTATTCCATCTACTCGGAACCCCCTGTCGGGGCCCGGAAGTGCACACCGTCACACACTCTCCACGTCCGCCGGTCCGCAGGTGGATTCGGCAGACGAGGCGGGCGGACCGCGAGCCGCACGGGCGCCTATCCGGCCTTCCGACCATAGGGCCCCTAATTCACCCGTCCGTCAAGTCGCCCGAAATCCGCATGCTGCGACAATGGACTGTACTGCGTCGTGCTGTCGTCGTGTTCCGGGGGCCTGCCGGACCAGCGCGTACCAGGAGGAGGTGTCGTGATGTCCATGCACGGAGAGTCCGAGGTCCTGCTCACCCCTGCCGAGGTCGCCAGTCTCTTCCGCGTCGACCCCAAGACCGTCACGCGCTGGGCGAAGGCCGGCAAGCTCTCGTCGATCAGGACGCTCGGTGGGCACCGTCGCTACCGCGAGTCCGAGGTCCGTGCGCTGCTCGGCGCCGCGAGCGAGCCCGCAGAGGGCAGCGACAAGGGCTGACGGCGCGCGCCGCCGTTCAGGAGCGGCGGCGCAGCACTGCCGCCGCCACGAGCGCGACGCCCGCCACGACGGCCCCGAGCAACAGCTTGACGTTGCGCGACCGGTCGGGGTCCTCCTCGGGCAGGCCGCCCCCCGTGAGGAAGGCTCCCGTGTCGGTCGCCGCCTGCTTGGCCTGGTGCGCCGCCTGCTTCGCCTGGACCCGCGGGTCCAGGCGCGTCGTGAGCTCGTCGATGGTCCCGGCGAGCTCGGCCCGCGTCCGGGCGATGTCGTCCTCGAGCTGGCTCTGGGACATCGGAGGTGTCGTGGCCTCGGATCCGCTCACGGGCGCAGTCCTTCCTTGATGGTCGCGACGTCTTCCTTGATGCTGTCGACCGCCGTCGTCGGTGTCGGGGGGACGCCGCGCTGCAGCTGCTTGACCCCGACGAACGCGAGCGTACCGGCGACGAGGACGAGCACGAGGCCGACGATCAGGGCGGCGAGCCACAGCGGCATGACGGTCGCGAGCCCCTCCATCGCGGAGTGGAACAGGAACCCGAGGCCGTAGAGGACCAGGACCCCGCCGACGACGAGCAGCCCGATGCCGATGCCGGCGTGCTTGGCCTTGGTGGTGAGCTCGGCCTTCGCGAGCGCGATCTCCGACCGGACGAGCCGGGTCGCCTGCTCGGAGAGGCGCTCGACGAGCTGCCCGACCGTCGGCTTCTGCTCCTCGGGCGGGACGCGCCCGTCGATCCAGTCGCTCATCTCTCAAGCCCTTCCGCAGAGGATCCCAGCCCCACTCAACCGGCACCGGAGACGGCGCGCAACTCACCGCGACGGACGGAGGGGGTGGATGACGTGCGCCGACGCCCCCGGCCGACGACGCACGGGGTGCACGAACCGGCCCGCGGACGGGCGCACGCACGGGCACGCACGGGCACGACGAACAAGACCCCCGCCCGGTCTCCCTGGCGGGGGTCTTCGATGTGGCTCCGACCGGCGTCGATCCGGTGACCTTTCGATTTTCAGTCGAACGCTCTACCAACTGAGCTACAGAGCCCTGACGCGAGAGCCCGGCCGGCCGATGCCGACCGGGCTCTTCGCCTCGCGCGACCCTGACGGGACTTGAACCCGCGACCTCCGCCGTGACAGGGCGGCGCGCTAACCAACTGCGCTACAGGGCCTAGATGATCCGTGCGGTGACCCGCTTTCGAACCGAGAGGATCGTACCGTACCGATGACCCGATCCGTAAATCGGCTGGTGATCACCGGTCCCGACGCGATCCCGCGTACCCCCAACGGGATTCGAACCCGTGCTACCGCCGTGAAAGGGCGGGGTCCTAGGCCGCTAGACGATGGGGGCGAAGGAACGTCGGCCAGTGTACAGCGGGTGGTCCGTGGAGCGCGGTCGCTGCCGGCCCGGGCCGGCGACGTCGGCCGTGGACCGGCGACGACCGCGGCCGGGGGAGGATTGTCGCGTGGTGGAGATGACGAGGGACGAGTTCGAGGACGCCGTGCGCGACGGGCTGGACCTCGTCCCGCCCGACCTCGCCGCCCAGATGGACAACGTCGTCGTGCTGGTCGAGGACGACGCCCCCGACGACGACCCCGAGCTGCTCGGGCTCTACGAGGGCGTCCCGCTCACCGAGCGCGACCATCACTGGGCCGCGGGATCGCTGCCGGACCGCATCACGATCTTCCGCAACCCGACGCTCGCGATCTGCGAGACGCGCGAGGACGTCGTCGAGGAGGTCGCCATCACGGTCGTGCACGAGATCGCGCACCACTTCGGGATCGACGACGACCGGCTGCACGCGCTCGGCTGGGGCTGACCGGCGGCCCGAGGGCCGGCGGGCGGTGCCGGATAGCATCGGACCATGACGACGGGTGCGCACGTCCGGCACGCCACGCGGGCCACCGATCGGGCCGCCGCGCAGCCGCTGCACGACGGACCGCACGAGGGTGGGCACGATCACGAGGCGGTCGCGCGGCTCCTGCACGCGCTCGCCGAGCCGAGCCGTCTCGCCATCGTCCATCTCCTCTCGGGCGCCGAGCGGCGGGTCGTCGACCTCACGCGCGACCTGGGGCTCGCGCAGTCCACGGTGTCCGCGCACCTGACGACGTTGCGCGAGGTCGGGGTCGTCGCGGTCCGTCGCGAGGGCCGCTCGTCGTGGTACCGCCTCGTGCGTCCGGAGGTGGCGCACCTGCTCGCCGACGCGGAGAACGTCGCGCTCGCGCCGGCGCCGCCGTCGGGCGAGCAGCTGCCGGCCTGACGCGAGCGCGCGGTCTCCGCCCTGGACTTATCGATCGAGGGCGATATCATCGGTGAACGACGATGATTTGAGCGTCGTGTCGACCGAGGGCTGAGGAGTGCGGGATGGGTGCCGGGCACGACCACGGTGGGGGCTCCGGCGGCGTCGCGGCGCCCGACCATCGCGCGCGGCTAGCCGTTGCGTTCGGTGTCACGGCGACAGTGCTCGTGGCCCAGGCCGTCGGCGCGGTGCTGACGGGCAGCCTCGCGCTCCTCACCGACACGGCGCACATGCTCACGGACGCGACCGGCCTGCTCGTCGCGCTCGTCGCCGCGTCGCTCGCGCTCCGGCCTGCGACGAAGCAGCGGACCTGGGGCTGGCGTCGCGTCGAGGTCCTGGCGGCGCTCGCCCAGGCGACGATCCTGCTCGCCGTCGGCCTGTACGCGCTGGTCGAGGGTGTCCGGCGACTGCTGGAGCCCCCGGACGTGCCGTCGTCGGAGCTGCTCCTGTTCGGCGTCGTGGGCCTCGTGGGCAACGTCGTCGCGATCGCGGTGCTCGCCTCCGGCCGGCGCGCGAACCTCAACCTGCGCGCCGCCTTCCTGGAGGTGCTCAACGACGCGCTGGGCTCGGTCGGCGTGATCGTCGCGGCCGTCGTCATCGCGACGACGGGCTACCAGCGCGCCGACACGATCGCCGGGCTGTTCATCGCCGCCCTCATCGTCCCGCGCGCGTTCCGGCTCATGCGGGAGACGGCGGGCGTCCTCCTGGAGTTCACCCCGAAGGGACTGGACCTCGACGAGGTCCGGGCGCACATCCTCGCGCTCGACCACGTGGAGGACGTCCACGACGTGCACGCGTCGACCGTGGCGTCGGGACTGCCGACGATCTCCGCGCACGTCGTCGTGGACGACGCGTGCTTCCACGACGGGCACGCGCTCGACATCGTCGAACGCGTGCGGTCGTGCGTCGCGCACCACTTCCCCGTCTCGATCGAGCACTCGACGTTCCAGGTCGAGACCGCGAGCGTGCGCGACCGCGAATCGTACGGGCACGCCTGAGCGCCTCACGCGCCGCACTAGGCTGGCCGCCATGACGATCCTCGTGACCGGCGGAGCCGGGTACATCGGCGCGCACGTGGTGCGCCTCCTGCAGGAGCGCGGCGAGAAGGTGGTCGTGGTCGACGACCTGAGCACGGGCCGCGCCGACCGCGTCGGCGACGCCGAGCTCGTGCAGCTCGACGTCGCGTCGCCCGAGGCGGTCGACGTGCTGACCCGCACGCTCACCGAGCACGAGGTGCGCGCCGTCGTGCACTTCGCGGCGCGCAAGCAGGTCGGCGAGTCCGTGGAGAAGCCCGCCTGGTACTACCAGCAGAACGTCGGCGGGTTCACGAACCTCGTCACGGCGATGCAGGCGGCGAGCGTCGACCGGCTCGTCTTCTCCTCCTCGGCCGCGACGTACGGCATGCCGTCGGTCTCGCTCGTGGAGGAGAAGCTGCACGCGGAGCCGATCAACCCGTACGGGGAGACCAAGCTCGTCGGCGAGTGGCTGGGGCGCGCGGCCGGGCGGGCGTGGGGGCTGCGGTTCGTCGCGCTGCGGTACTTCAACGTCGCGGGCGCCGGCTGGCCCGACCTGGGCGACCCGGCCGTCCTCAACCTCGTGCCGATGGTGCTCGACCGCCTCGAGCGCGGCGAGCAGCCCAAGATCTTCGGGGACGACTACCCGACGCCCGACGGCACGTGCCTCCGCGACTACATCCACGTGCTCGACCTCGCGCACGCCCACCTCGCGGCGCTCGGGTACCTCGACGCCGACGAGCGCCCGTTCGACGTCTTCAACGTCGGGACCGGCCAGGGCTCCTCGGTGCGCGAGGTCATCGACGAGATCGGGCGCGTGAGCGGCCTCGACGTCACTCCCGAGGTCCTGCCGCGCCGTGCGGGCGACCCGCCGCAGCTCGTCGGCGACCCGCGCCGCATCAACGAGCTGTTCGGCTGGCACGCGACGAACGGGCTGCCGGAGATCATCTCCTCGGCCTGGGAGGCGTGGCAGGCCGGACCTCGGCGGATCGACGTCGGCCCCTGAGCGGGAGCGGTTCCGACGCACGTCGGACGCCTGCGCAGATGTGAGCGGCGCCACTCTGTGAGACCCTGATGCTCAGCATGCTGAGTATCGTCGAGGAAGGCCTCGACGCAGGGAGACGGGATGGTGGCGTGAACCGCGAGAACGACCCGGTACGGCTGTACGACCTGACGGCCGCGCGGACGAGCCGGGTGGTGCTCTCGGCCTACTCGACCTCGTTCGGCCTCGGCGCGCGCCTGCTCGACCCGCAGACCCGCGACGGCATCCATGCCGTGTACGGCCTCGTGCGGATCGCCGACGAGGTCGTGGACACCCGTCGTGGCGACGGCGCGGCGCAGCTCCTCGACGAGCTCGAGGCGGAGACGTCCCGGGCGCTCGAGCGAGGGTGGTCCACGAACCTCGTCGTGCACTCGTTCGCGCGGACGGCGCGCCGCTGCGGGATCGGGCACGCCGAGGTCGACCCGTTCTTCGACTCGATGCGTACGGATCTCACGGTGCGCGTGCACGACCGCGAGAGCTACGAGCGCTACGTCTACGGCTCGGCCGAGGTCGTCGGACTCATGTGCCTCGCCGTGTTCCTCAACGCCCACCGCCGGCGGGGGGAACCCCTGCGGGTCGCCGAGCCGTGGGTCGTCGCCGGAGCGCAGGCGCTCGGCGCCGCCTTCCAGAAGATCAACTTCCTGCGCGACCTGCGCACCGACCACGACGAGCTCGGGCGGCGCTACCTGCCCGGCGTCGAGCCGGACCGTCTGTGCCGGCGCGACGTCGACGACTTCTGCCGCGAGGTGCGGACCGACCTCGCGACCGCCCGCGCGGCGCTGCCCGGCCTTCCCGTGCGCGCGCGGATCGCCGTCGCGGCGACCCTCGCGGTCTACGAGCGCCTGCTGGCACGGCTCGCGGCGACCGCCCCGGCGGACATCCTCGACGCCCGGGTACGCGTCCCCGACCCCGTCAAGGTGGCGTTGGCGGCACGGGCGGCGGGCGGCCAGCTGGTCGGCCAGCTCGCGTCCGCGCGCCGCGCGGCGCCGAGCTCTCGGACGAACGCGCGGGTGGTGGTGTGAGGGCGTCGCGCGTCGTCGTCGTCGGGGGAGGGATCGCCGGGCTCGCGACGGCCGCGCTGCTCGCGCGCGGCGGCGCCGCCGTGACGCTGCTCGAGCGCCACGACACCCTCGGTGGTCGTGCGGGCACCCTCGAGGTCGACGGGTTCCGGTTCGACACCGGGCCGTCCTGGTACTTCATGCCCGAGGTCTTCGAGCACTTCTTCGCGCTCCTCGGCGAGAGCCTGGAGGACCACCTCGATCTCGTGCGCCTCGACCCGGCGTACCGGGTGTTCTTCGAGTCCGACCCCGACGACGGCTCGCACACCGCGCCGCTCGACGTCGTGGCGGACCGTGCCGCGAACGCGGCCCGCTTCGACGCGCTCGAGCCGGGGGCGGGCGCACGGATGGGCGCCTACGCCGACGAGGCGAGCGAGGCGTACCGGCTCGCGCTCGACCATTTCCTCTACACGACGTTCGAGCGTCCGGAGCGCGCGCTCTCGCCGGCGGTGCTCCGCCGCCTGCCGCGCCTGGCCGGGCTGCTGCGCGAGTCGCTGGCCGACCGGACCGCCCGGACCGTCGACGACGCACGGCTGCGCCAGGTCCTCGGCTACCACGCGGTGTTCCTCGGGTCCTCGCCCTACCGCGCGCCCGCGCTCTATTCCCTCATGAGCCACCTCGACCTCGTCGACGGCGTGCGCTACCCGCGCGGCGGCATGTACACCGTGATCGAGGCGATCGCCGCGCTCGCGCGCGACGAGGGTGTGGACCTCCGGACCGGCGCGGACGTCGTCGGGATCGAGGTGCAGCCCGGTGCCCGACGGCGCGGGCGGACCACGGGCGTGCGGCTCGCCTCGGGCGAGGTGGTCCCCGCCGACGTCGTCGTGGCCGCCACCGACCGGCACCACACCGAGACGGCGCTCCTCGCCCCCGAGTGGTCCGACCGCCCCGCCCCGTGGTGGGAGGACAAGGGGCCGGGCATCTCCGCGCTGCTCGTCCTGGCCGGGGTCCGGGGCGAGCTGCCCGAGCTCGCGCACCACTCGCTGTTCTTCGCGCGCGACTGGCCCGGCAACTTCGAGGCGGTGCTCGGCCGGGACGCGGGGAGCGACGTGCGCGGGCTGCGCGTGCCCGAACCGGCGTCGCTCTACGTGTCGCGGACCTCGGCGACGGACGGGCCGTCGTCGGACCGGCCCGCGGCACCCCCGGGCCACGAGAACCTGTTCCTCCTCGTCCCCTTCCCGGCCGATCCCGCGCTGGGCGCGGACGAGCCGTCGCAGCGGACGATCGAGGCGCTCGCGGACCGCTACCTCGCGCAGGTGGGCGCGTGGGCGGGGATCGACGACCTGCCGGGCCGGGTCGTCACGCGGCGTGTCCTCGGCCCGGCGCACTTTGCGGACGAGCTGTCGGCGTGGCGGGGGAGCGCGCTCGGGATGGAGCACACGCTGCGGCAGTCCGCGTTGTGGCGGCCCGGCAACGCGTCGCGCCGCGTCGACGGGCTGTACCACGCGGGCAGTGGCACGATCCCCGGTGTGGGTCTGCCGATGTGCCTCATCAGCGCGGAGCTCGTCGCGAAGCGGCTGCTCGGCGAGACCTCTGCACGCCCGCTGCCCGCGCCGTTGCGCCCCGGGTTCCTCGCGGCGAGCCGACGTCCCGGACGCCTGCGGCCCGGTGGCCCGGTGCGGGCGGGAGTCCGGCGATGACCGGCCTCGCCTACCTCGGCGCGCTCTGCGTGTCCCTGGGCGGGATCGCGGTCGTCGACCGGCGGTTCGGGCTCGCGTTCTGGCACGACTGGCGGCGGGCCGCGCTCACGGTCGGCCTCGGCGTCGTCGGCTTCCTCGCGTGGGACGTCGCGGGCCTGGCCCTCGGCATCTTCGCGCGCGGCGAGAGCCCGTGGATGACCGGCCTCCTCCTCGCGCCCGACCTCCCGGTCGAGGAGGCGGTGTTCCTCACGCTGCTGTGCTACGTCGCGCTCGTGGTGTGGCGCTGGTTCGAGCGCGTGGTGCGGGCCCGGCGCGACGTGGCCGCGCGGACCACGACCCCGGCCGCGGGTGCGCCCCGGAACCGGGAGGGCCGATGACGAACATCGTGCTCAACGTCCTCGTGCTCGCGGTGCTGGTCGCCGTGTCCTGGCGCGTGCTGCGCCGGCTCTCGGCGAGCGCGCTCGTGCGGACCGCCGTCGTGCTGTGCGTGCTCACGCTCGTGTTCGACACCCTGATGATCGCGGCCGACCTGTACGTCTACGACCCCGACAAGATCATCGGTCTCTACCTGTGGGGGGCGCCGGTCGAGGACTTCGCCTACGCGATCGCCGCCGCGCTCGGCATGCCCGTGCTCTGGACGGTGCTCGGTGACCGACGGCGGGCGCCCGGCGCGGAGCCCGCGACACGCGCCGGGGGCGGCGACGGGGAGGTGCGGTGAAGGAGGTTCTCGCCGCGTCGCGTCCGTTCTCGTGGGTCAACACCGCCTACCCCTTCGCGGCCGCGTACCTCGTCGCGACCGGTGGCAGGGTCGACCTCGCGCTCGTCGTCGGGACGCTCTACTTCCTCGGGCCGTACAACCTGCTCATGTACGGCGTCAACGACGTGTTCGACTACGAGAGCGACCTGCGCAACCCGCGCAAGGGCGGGATCGAGGGCGCGCTCGCGGACCCCGCCACCGCGCGGGCGACCCACCGGCGCATCCTCGTCGCGTGCGTCGTGACGAACGTGCCGTTCCTCGTCGCGCTCCTCGCGCTCGGGGATGTCCTCGCGGGCGTCGTGCTCGCGCTCGTGGTGCTCGGCGTCGTCGCGTACTCGGCACCCGGCCTGCGGTTCAAGGAGCGCCCGTTCCTCGACTCGTTCACCTCGGCGGTGCACTTCGTCGGCCCGCTCCTGTACGCGCTCGTGCTCGTGGACGCCGACCTCGGCTCCCGGACCGTGTGGCCCGTGCTCGTCGGGTTCGTGCTGTGGGGCATGGCGTCGCACGCGTTCGGCGCGGTCCAGGACGTGCGCGCGGACCGCGAGGGCGGCATCGCGTCCGTCGCGACGGCGGTCGGCGCCCACGCGACCGTGCTCGCGGCGGCCGCGGCCTACGTGGCGGCGGCGGCCGTGCTCGCCCTCGTCCCGTGGCCGGGGGTGCTCGCCGCGCTGCTGCCGCTCCCGTACGCGGCGAACGTGCTGCGGTTCCGCGACGTGCACGACGACGACTGCGAGCGCGCGAACGCGGGCTGGCGCACGTTCCTGTGGCTCAACCTCGTCACGGGATTCCTCGTGACGATGCTGCTCCTCGCGGTCACCCTCGCCTGACGGCCCGGCGTCCCGGAGCTGACGACGGCCCCGGTCCGCGAGGTCGTCGCGGTGCCGGGGCCGTCGTGACCGGGAGGTGGCCGATGCTCAGGAGATGTCGCCGTACTCCCAGTGCCACGGCTCGTTCTTCGAGCCGCCGGCGCGCGCCCACTCGGGGTTGTCCCAGCCGTAGGCCGGCGCGTTGGCGCGCATCCACTCGTACTGCGCGGTGCCGTAGCCCTGGATGCCGCCACCGAGGTCGAGCGCGAGCGCCCAGCCGTGGTTCGACATGCCGGGCGGCGCGGCGAAGTACCCGCGCGAGGCCTTGACCGCGACCTGCGAGGAGTACGAGCGGTACGAGTCCGTCACGGAGAAGTTCACGCCGAACGCCTCGCGGTACTTCACGTTGAGCGCCTCGATCTGGTGCGCGGCGTCGCAGCGGAGCTGCTCGCCGGGCGCGAACGACAGCTCGCACAGCGCGCTCGCGGGGATCTCGCCGTTGCCGTAGCCGGCGGTGGACGCCGCCCACTGGGCGAGCTGCGCGGCGACCTCCTCGGCCGACGGCGGCCCTGGCACGACCTGGACGGCGACACCCGCGCGGGCGGCGTCGAGCAGCGTGCTCAGCTCCGTCGTCAGCGCGGCGATCTCTTCGGTCGTCGGTGCGGGCGCCTCGGCCGTCGTGGCTCCCGCCGCAGGCTCCGCGGTCGCGTCCGTGGCGGTCGGGGAGGGCGTGGCGGCGGTCGGGTCGGCCGCCGCTGCGGCGTCGTCCCCGGTCGCCGGGACGTCGTCCGCAGCGGTGGCCTGGTCGTCGGCGTTCTCGCCCGCGGGCCGACCGGTGTCCGTCGCGGTCCCGGTGACGTCCTCGGCGTCCTGTCCGTCGGCCGCGCCCGTGAGCGACGGCACGGGCGCGGTGAGGTCGGCGAGGGGCGTGCGCGCCGTCGAACGGCTCGCACGCTCCGAGGTGCGCTCGGCGAGCGGAGCGGGGTCGGCCGCGAGCGCGGCGACACCGTCCGGCTCGCTCGCGGTGTCCTCCGGGCTCGTCGTCTCGTCGTCCGCGGGCTCCGGGGCGAGCGCTGCGCCGCCCGAGAGGGCGCCGGGGGTCGTGGCGTCGGTCGTGGTGCCGGCCGCGGTGACGGCCTCGCTGAGGCGGGCGCGCGTCTGCTCCAGCTGGGCGACCTGCTCGGGCGTGAGCGCCGCCGCGCCCTCGCCCGCCATGTACTCGGCGCGCACGAGCACGTCGCTCGCTGCCTCGACGGTCGCGGGGTCGGCCGGGACGACCGGGGTCCCGAGCGAGGGGGTGCCGAACGCCGTGCTACCGGCCCCCGTGGCGGTCGTGGTGCCGCTCGCGGAGACGTCGGAGGACGTCGACGGACCGAGGGAGGCGGTCGCCACGCCCGCGGCGGCGCCGTCGGTGAGGGCGGCCGCGGCGGTGGTCGCGGTGAGCGCGACGGTCGCGACGGCCGCGCCGACGCCGAACGCGGAGCGTCGGGCGCGGTGCACGTCGCGGGGCGACTCACGCGGCAGCTCGCGGGGCACGGCGCGAAGAGCGCTGTGGGCGCCCCGGCGGGCGGCGGTGGTCAGGACGGAGGTGAGCGAGGCCCGGCTCGCGGAGTGGCGCCCCATCTAGCGCGCCTCGCCGGGAGCGGCGAGCCGCGTGTCGGGCAGGGTCGTGAGCTGTGCAGTGGTCAAGGCGGACGATCCGATCATCGGGTCGTGGTCGCGGACGGCGAGGCGCGGCAGCGCTTCCATCCCTGGTCCACCGGCGCGGGACGAAGCGCTGGTGTGACCACGACGGCGTGCGGTCGAGGCGGGACGCACGGGCCCTCGCACCACGACGCCGGCAGGCCTGGTCGCACGGTGGACCACGGAAGCCTGTCGGCTGTTCCATCTTCAACTAGACATGTGTCCAACCCGGCACCGTTCCGGGGTGAAGCCTCGCGAATGGCGTGGAGAGCGTGTGGCCGGAGCGTGAAGACGGTACGTCTCACACGTCCTGCGCACCGCCGTCGCCGGCGCTCGCGGCGACGAGCGCGAGCAGGGCGCGGGCGTAGGCGTCCGCGGCGTCCGCCGCCGCGAAGGTGGCGACGTCGTCGAGCACCTCGGTGTGCACGACGTACCCATCAGGGGTCCGTTCGAGCCGGCGGAAGGTGCCGCCGAGGAGCTCGCGCAGCTGGTCCTCGAGCGGGTGCCACAGCGCGTCCTCGATCGCGACGGAGTCGAGCGCCCACTCCGTGGTGCCGTTGAAGCCGAGCACGACCCCGGTGTCGAACTCGTGCGGCTCGATCGTCATGTCGCTGACCGTGAAGACGTCGCCGGCGGCCCCGGTCGCGACGAGGCGGAAGCGGTCGCCGGAGACGGGCGACCACCGCAACCCGGCGTCGCGCAGGGCGAGGGCGAGCTCCCACGAGATCATGCGGGCCACGCTAGGCCTGCGACGGGCGTCGCGCGCGCCGCGCCGTCGGCCACGGCCCTGCATAGCCTGGAGCGATGGAACCGGAGCTCGAGACCACGACCGACGTCCTCGTGACCCTCGCCGCGGCCGCCGGCGGGATCCTCGTGGCGTTCGCGCTCGGCACCGTGGTCTCGGCGATCGTGCGGCGGGCGGGCCGTCGCAGCGAGCTCGCGCGCGACCTGTCGCGGCGGCTGCGACGTCCGGACCGTGCGGTCCTGATGGTGGTGGCGGTGTGGGTCGCGGTGCGTCTCACGACCGACGGCGGGACGCCGTGGCTGCCCCTGGTCGAGCACCTGCTGCTCATCGCACTCATCGTCGTCGCGGCATGGTGGGTCGGGGCGATCGCGTTCGTCCTCGAGGACTCGGCGCTCCAGCGCTACCGCATGGACACCGAGGACAACCGGCACGCGCGCCGCGTGCGGACGCAGATCACGGTCCTGCGCCGGCTCACCGTCGCGGTGATCGTCGTGTGCGCGATCGCCGGCGTCCTGCTCACGTTCCCGGAGGCGCGCACGGCGGGAGCGAGCCTCCTCGCCTCGGCCGGACTCATCTCGATCGTCGCGGGCCTCGCGGCCCAGACCTCGCTCGCGAACGTCTTCGCCGGCATGCAGATCGCGTTCACCGACGCGATCCGTGTCGACGACGTCGTCGTGCTCGAGGGCGAGTGGGGGCGGATCGAGGAGATCACGATGACCTACGTCGTGGTGCACCTGTGGGACGACCGCCGCCTCATCATGCCGTCCACCTACTTCGCGACGACGCCGTTCCAGAACTGGACCCGTCGCGCGGCCGACCTGCTGGGGACGGTCGAGCTGGACCTCGACTTCGAGGTGCCGGTGGGCGAGATGCGCGCCGAGCTCAAGCGGCTGCTCGGCCTCACGGACCTGTGGGACGAACGCGTCGGCATCCTCCAGGTGACCGACGCGGTCGGCGGCCTCGTGCGCGTACGCGCCCTCGTCAGCGCGCGCGACGCGCCCACGTTGTTCGACCTGCGCTGCTTCGTGCGCGAGGGGCTCGTCGACTGGCTCCAGCGCGCGGCGCCCCAGGGTCTCCCACGCACGCGCCTCGAGGGTGCGGCGTCGGCGCCGCCCGAGGACGTGGCCGTGGCGCCGCCCGACGACGCCGGGCGGGCACCGGACGAGGCACCCGTCGCGCCCGCCCGGCCCCCGCGACTGCCCCCGGACCGCGGCGCGCGCCGAGCGGACGCGCCCGTCGTGGTCGGCACCGTCCGCCGGGCGGGTCGCGGTGCCGGTGCGGCGCCGAGCGACGACCCGACGCGGCTCGTCGGCGTCGTCGCGTCGCCCGGGCCGTCCGACCGCCCGGCCACGGACGGCGGGACCAGGGTGCTGCCCGTCGTCGGGCCGGACGGGCCTCGGGACGAGAGCGTGCCCGAGGCGGCGGAGTCCGCGTTCTTCAGCGGGAGCGCGGAGGGCGAGGAGCGGTCGCGCACGTTCGCGGGCCCGGGCCAGGACGTCATCGACGAGCGCGAGCGCACGGCCGAGCACGGCGTCGTGCAGGACGAGGACGGCCACGGCGACGCACCCGACGCCGCCGAGCACGGGGACGGCGACCGCCGAGCACGGGACTGACGACCGGGGTCGACCCGGTCGACGATCCCGGGCTCGCCGGTCGGCGCGGTGCGTCAGGGGAGGTCGGGGATCTCGACTGCGGTGTCCCAGTAGGGCGCGACGAGCAGCGTCGCGGTGGCCCAGCCGCGCGTGAGCAGACCGGCGTCGGAGTCGGGCTCGGAGTGCCGCTCGGTGCCCGAGTACTGCAGGACGAGGTGCCGCTCGCCGTCCTCGTGGATGTTCGCCTGCACGAGGCCGAACGTCGCGAGCGGCGCCTGGCGCAGGCCGCGGAGCCGGTCGGGCGGGACGTCGGGCACGTTGACGTTCACGGTCCGGCGCGCGGCGGGGGTCAGGTCGCGCGGGACCGCGTCGAGCCACCCGAGGACGTGGTCGGTGACGAGCCGCGCCGTCTCCCAGTGCCGCGGCTCGGCGGCATCGACCGAGACCGCGATCGACCGGATCCCGTGCGTCATCGCCGAGAGCGCCGCACCGACCGTGCCGGAGTGCAGGATCGCGTTGCCCGTGTTCGCGCCCTTGTTGACCCCGGAGAGCACGAGGTCCGGCTTCGGGCCGAACCCGCCGAAGGCCGCGACGAACGCGATGAGCGCGGGGGCGGCACGCACCGCGAAGGAGTCGACGCCGTCGGGCAGGCCGGGAGCCTGCCGTGCCTCGACCGCGAGCCGGCCGTCGCGCTCGGCACCCAGCAGCGACGCGCTGGCGCCGGAGGACTCGCGGGCAGGGGCGGCGACGACCACCTCGTAGCCCGCGGCGAGCGCAGCCCCGGCGAGCACGGCCAGCCCGGGGGAGTCGATCCCGTCGTCGTTGGTCACGAGCGCACGCACGATGTCCTCCTAGGGTTCGGGCCGGGTGGGTCGGGTCGGGCGCGTCACGTCACCTCGCGCACCGTCACGCGCCGCGCGAAGCGCTCGATCTGGTCCCGGCGCCCGGTCCCCAGGCCCCGCCGCGTGACGTTGAGGGCGCCGGCCGCGGCGCCGAGACGGACGGCGTCGGGCAGCTCGAGACCGCGCCCCAGCCCGACCGCGATCCCGGCGGTCATCGAGTCGCCCGCGCCGCGATGGTCCACGGTCGTGACGCGCGGCGTCGTGACCCGGTACGTGTGCTCTCGCGTCACGAGCAGCGTGGGGTCCTGGGCGCGGGAGACGACGACGGCGCGGGGGCCCGAGTCGACCATCCCGCGCGCCGACGCGAGGAGGGACTCCTCGGAGTCGTCGTCGCTGAAGCCGCCGTCGACGAGCTCCTCGTGGCTCATCTTGAGCACGACCCCGGGGGCGTCGCACACGGCGCGCGCCTGCTCGGCGGACAGGTCGGCGACCACCTGCCGGTCCGAGGCGTCGAGGTCGTGCGCGAGCCGGCGGAAGAACGACGCGGGCACCCCGACGGCCGTCTCCGACCCGGTGAGGATGGTCACCGCGGCGTCGAGGGCGCTGACGAGCACCGTGCTGTACAGGTCGTCGACCTCGTGCCGGTTGAGCGGGTACGGGTCCATCGTCACGACCTCCGAGCGGTCGCCGCTGCGGCGGTCGTGGATGAACGCCCCGTTGCCGCCCGTGCCGACGGCCCGCAGCTCGAGGTTCTCGGCCCGGGCGAGGTGCGCGGCGACCGTGCCGGTCTCGCCGCCGAACGGCCCGCAGACCACGACGCGAGCCCCGAGGGAATACGCCATGCGGCCGAGCCACAGTCCCTGCCCGCCTGGGTGGACGTGCACCTCCGGGGACGTCTCGTGCGGGCCGGCGGGCTCGATCTCGATCGTCAGCAGCGGGGTGAGCGCCAGCACGCACACCGTGGGCGCGCGGATCTCGTCCTTCAGCGCGACCGCGGAGGAGCTCATCCGACGAGGCTAGGGCCGCGGTGGATGGTTCACCCGTCGAGCGCCGCCGGACTGCCGTCCCCGGCGGTCCGCGCGGCGAGCCAGCCGGCGAGCCGGTCGGGCCGGTCGGTGACGACGCCGTCGACGCCGAGGCCCACGAGGTCGGCCCACGCCGCGGGCTCGTTCGCCGTCCACACGAGGGTGCGCAGCCCGGCGTCGTGGAGCGTGGCGACCAGTCCCGGCTCGTGCGCGAGCAGCGCGACCTCAGGGTTGCACGCGACCACACCGAGGTCCGCGCACACCGCGAGGAGCTCGTCGTCGCTGTCCGGGCGCAGCGCGAGGAGCAGTGCCCGGTCGAGGTGACCCGCGGCGTCACGCAGCGCCGCCACGGTCTGCGGCCAGAACGACTGCACGACGACGCGGTCGGCCAGGTCCGCGTCGTCGACCTGCTTCGTCACGAGCAGGACGTCCTGCGGCGACCACACGCCCTTGAGCTCGACCAGCAGGTCGACGCCGGGGCGCTCGGCCACGAGGCGGGTCACCTCGTCGAACGTCGGTATTCGCTGCCCGGCGAACGCCCGCGAGAACGTCGCGCCGGCGTCGAGCGCGCGCACGGCCTCGAGCGTGAGGTCGCTGACGCGGCCCGTGCCGTCCGTCGTCTCGTCCACGGTGTCGTCGTGGATCACGACCACGTGCCGGTCCGCGGTGAGCCGCACGTCGAGCTCGATCGCGTCGGCGCCCGCGCGCCAGGCCGCCTCGAACGCCGCGAGCGTGTTCTGCGGTGCGACGGACGAGTTCCCCCGGTGCGCGACGACGAGCGGGCGCCCGCCGCGGTCGGCCACCGGTGCGAGCAGGGGACGGTCGTGAACGGCCACGTCGTCAGTCTGACCGGCGAGCCCGGCGCGCGCTACGGGTGCCGCGCGTCGTTCGGCGAGCGTTCACGTGCTCGTCAACGTCGACGGCCGGTCAGGGCGAGCAGGCGCGTGAGGTCGTCGGCATCTTCCGAGGCGCCGACGTCGAGCGGGCCGCGGAACAGCGGCGGCCCGAGGAGCGTCGACCGCGACTCCGCGTAGTGCAGCGCCCACGCGACCAGCGCCGGGTCGAGCTCCTCGTCGGCCCCCGTCGCCCGCGCGAGGTCCCAGGCGTGGACCACGAGGTCGAACGTCAGCTGCGCGCAGTACTCCGCCGCCGACTCGTCGCCGTAGGACAGGTGCACCCAGCGGTCGAGGGCGTCGGGCGCGAGGAACGCCTCGCGCGCCTGCACCGACGCGTCGACCCACCGGTCGACGGGGTCGTCACCGAGCACGTCGCCGTCGAAGACGCCGCCGACGTCCGCGACCCACCGGCCCTCGAGCAGCTCGGGCGCCCAGAGCTGCTCGCTGGTCAGGTGGTTGACGAGGTCCCGGACGGTCCAGTCGGTGTCCGGGGTGGGCAGGGTCCACTGGTCGTCGCGCAGAGGTCGCACCAGAGCGTCGACGGCGCCGATCGCGTCGCCGTGCGCGGCGAGGACGTCCATGCGGTCACTCCCGTCGTGGTCGGGGTCGTCCTCCCACCGTGGCACGGCTCGCCGCGACCGGCTCGGCGAGGGGCCGTCGTCGGACCGGACGCCTCGACCCGGAGGCTCAGGCCCGGGTCACGAGCCCGACGACGAGCGCGATCAGGCCCCAGATCGTCAGGCCGCCGCCGACGGCGATCGCCGTCCCGCTCGCCCCGGTGGACCCGCCCCGGCGCGCGCCACGGGCGGCCAGCGCGACGATCGCGAGGCCGGACACGACGAGCGCAGCCCCTACGACGATCCAGAACATCGCGCTCACCGTGCCACAGGTCAGGGTGGTTGCGCATGGCGACGCGCGTCGTACGGCGCAAGGCCCTGGGCGTCCGCCCGCTGCGCGGGCGGCATCCTGCCGTTCCCGTCCCCGCACCTTCTCGCAGAGCGAACACCGGGCGGGCCCGGGTTGCGCCGGAGCGTCGCGAGCCGTCACCGTGTGCGCGTGCCCCGAACCCCCGAGCCCTCGGCCTCCCCGTCCTCAGCTCCCACGACGACCGCGCCCGAGCCGGCACCCGTGCGCCGGATCCTGTCCCCGGCCGACATCACGTCGTCACCCGCTACCAGGTGGACTACCTGCGCGCCCTCCGCGCGGGCCTCGTGCGCGACCTCGACGGGCGTCCGGTGCGGTGCGCGCCCGACGTCGAGGTCGTGTGGATCGTCACCTCGGCGAACCACCAGGGCACGCGTCGCAACCCCTTGCCGGGCCACCGGCGTGAGGCGCTGGTCGAGAACGTGAGCGTGCGGGAGGGGCTCGCGTCCGTCGTCGTGCCCGTGCCGGACGTGGCGCCGAACGCCCGCTTCCCCCACCTGGTGGTGACGAGCGTCGCGACCGCGACGGGGGTCGCGCCCGACCCGGCGGACACCGTCGTCGCGTGCTCGACGCCCGCCCTCGTCGCCGCCTACCGCGAGCTCGGCTACCGCGTCGCGGGGGTCGAGCTCGACGTCGTGGGGGACGGGCAGGACGCTGACGTCCCGGCGCGGCCGTGGGACGTCGTCGAGCTGATCGCCGCAGGTGACGAGCGCTGGCGCGAGGTCGCGCACCCGGCGGTGCCCGATTTCTACGCGCGCTACGGGTTCGTCGACGAGGTGCGGCGCGTCTTCGCGGACCCCGTCGTCTCGGGTGACGGCGACCTCACGACGACGCGCGACTACCGCACCTATGCGGCCGCGTTCGAGGACGCCTCCGCGCGCAAGTGGGCGCAGGTCGCGCCGCACGTCCGCCCCGGCCGGGTCGTCGACATCGGCTGCGCGACGGGCGGGCTCCTCGAGCACGTGGCGCGCGAGCCGCGCCTGCACGAGTCCGACCTGTTCGGCGTCGACGTCGCGCGACACCTCGTGGCCGAGGCCGAGCACAAGAAGGCGCAGGGCGTGTTCGCGAACCCGAACGTGTGGTTCGTGCAGGCGAACATCCTCGACCGCTCGGTCATGCCCGAGGCTTCGGTCGACACGACCCTGACGATCGCGCTCACGCACGAGGTGTCGTCGTACGGCGACGGCGTCCGTGACGTCGAGACCTTCGCGCGCCGCGTCCACGAGCACACCCGGCCCGGCGGGGTGTGGATCAACTCGGACGTGTGCGGCCCGGCGGAACCGGATCGCGTCGTCGTGCTCACGCTGCGCACCGACGACGGCGCCGCGGCCACCGGGGCCGGTCCGGGCGGGGCGCGCCCGGACCTCGACGACCTCGCGCGCGAGGATGTCGCCGCCTGGGTCGGGTCGCTGTCCACCGACGCGCGGCTCGTGCAGTTCGCGCACGACTTCCCGCGCCTGTCCGGTGCGGCGTTCGCGCCCGAGCGGACCGGTCCGGGCACGTGGCGGCTCACGCTGCGCGAGGCGATGGAGTTCTGCACGCGCAAGGACTACGTGGACAACTGGCTGTCCGAGTGCCACGAGCGGTTCTGCGACCTGACCGGCCCGCGCTGGGCGGCGCTGCTGCACGGCGCCGGGTTCGTGCTCGACCCGGGCAGCGGCGCGTGGCGCAACGACTGGCTCGTCGAGCACGCGTTCGCGCCCGTCGCGACGCTGCACGACGCCGTGACGGGCGAGCCGGTGGACTGGCCGGACACCCACGTCCTCACCGTCGCCCGCCGACCCGAGCTCGCCTGACCGCGAGGAAAGACCTGCCGAGGTAGAACCCTGGTCGGCCGAGGTAGAACCGTGGTCATGTC